>DAOVMN010000187.1 GCA_030630685.1 Thermoplasmata archaeon
CCGGCAATCTCACAATAAAGGACGGCGGCTCACTCACCTTCAGGAATGCCACATTGAAAATGAACTGCACCGAGAACGGGGAGTACAGGATTGAGGTCGAGGACGGAGGCAGCTTCTCGATTATGGACAAGGACGGGGACATGAATACCACTGAGGACGGCTCGAACATCACCGCGGTGGGTATGGGTAGTTCTTGCAGCGCTGGTGGGTGGCGCTTTATTCCTTCGACGAAAGCAATAGAATTTTGATGTCATCGACTATGTTGATCCCAACTTACGATAAATCGTAAGATTCTCTCTTATTCTTTATTTATCCTTACCCGAGATCCCGGAGGTGTCCAGTAATTCCCTGTGAATGGCTTTGAGGAGAGAGATGGCCTTTTCCAGATTCTCGAGCCTCTCCGATTCATCCCTGGCCCTTACGAACATGGAGATGCGGCTCAGGGCCTTCCGTAGTTTTAGATTGATGTCAAGCTCGATATACGAAGAATTGTCGGCCATTATATCCTCTTTTTTGGAAGGGACAGGGATTTTCCTATTTAAAGGTTATTGGAGAGATTACAGATAGTCCTCACAATCCCAGCAGTAATAGGCCTCATACTCCTCGATGTAATCCGCTTTGCCACCGCATCGTGGGCAGCGTGGTAGAGCACTCTTTTTCTGGAAAGAATGGACACCGAAGATAGCGCCACTCGCGATCACAATGATGGCAGGAATAATGCCGAAGAAGAGAATGGTGTCGTCTATTCCTTCGATGATCTCGTCATCCTCATCCTCCTCTCCGGGTCCTTTCTCCCGGACCTGGAAAGAGACGATCCTGGTGGCTGAATTATCGAGATTGTCCGTTACACTGACCTTGATTGTATAATTTCCCTCCCAGCCCCCCTCCGCCCTAAAAACAAGAGAAAAGTCCAGATAAGCGTCTTTTACCCCATATTCCATCCGGATGACCGAGCCGGTAAAGTTCTTTACCACAGCGCCCGTTCCATTGTATATCTGTATGAGTATCCGGGCGATGTCATCTTCCCCATCCTCATCCTTCACTTTCCCTGTCAGCAGAAGGCTTTCCTCCTGCTCCACCTCTAATTTGTCTATTCTCAGTTCCTCGATGACGGGTGGTGTGTTCATGCCCTCTATATTGCCAATGTGGATGGTTATGGAGACGATGCTGGAGTAGCCCTCACCATCGAAGGCCCTTGCCTCGATGAGACAGCTTCCATCCATTGAGAAGGTGGTGTCATACTCGTATTCCCAGCTTGTCGTACCGGAAGCGGTGAGCCATGGTCCCTCCTCGATCCGCAGCTCCACATTTTGAACCGTCTCGTTCCCTTCAGGGTCCGAGGCCGTTCCCTTGATCGGAATAGTGCCCTGTACCGTCTCATCGTCCCCTGGAGAGGTAATTTCCACCACAGGCCTTCTGTTCTCTGGTTCCGCTGTATCCAAACTGATTTCTACCGTTTTTTCGTTGTCTATTACGACCTCTACCATCTCTTCGATCTCCTCGTAGCTGGCATTTATCCTGCACACAAACTCCTCAAATCCATCTTCGGTGTGCTCACGATAGATGACTGTAAGGTTCTCTATTTTTCCATTGCGTGGTGTGGACTCATCAGAGCCCTCGTAAGCAGGTGTGGCATAGCAAATCTCTTTTACCTCTCCCTCTGGATCAAGGGCGCGCACGAAAAGGTCAGCACCTTGAATGGGTCTCGAATCTTTGTCCAGCACGAGCACCGAGAGATGGTGTTTCTCAAGAAGGGTGCAGTTCTCGTCGATCTGCAGTTTAGCTGGCTCAAGGGTGGTGTTCAGGGCGGTGGAGTTGAAGTGTGGGCTGTCGGTCTCGGCACCGTTGAGCTCGATATCGATGTCGTTGGATGAAAAGGTGCTGTCCTCGATCAGAATCTCGGACTCGTTGGCAACGATCGCCTTTTCGCATCCTTGGAAGGCGGAGTGTCGTACTGTGGAGCCGATGGCCCAGTGGAAGAAAATGCCTGTATCCGAATTGTAAATCTGATTGTTTTCTAATAAGTTGCCTGCGCGATTGTTGCTGCTGGTATTGAGCCACATGGAGATGCCGGTTGAATCAGCCGACCCATACAAGGTGTTGTCCCGTATAAAGTTATTGTATGAATAAAAAAAGTAAATGCCTATGTCAAACTCCGAGAATTCATTATCCCTTATGATGATATCATCGGCGTAAAACAGATCACAGCCCGTCCCGCTCCGAGTGAAAGTGTTGTTGTCTATCACGATAGAATCACTGCCCCATATTCTCACTGCACCATGTTCGATTTCCAATAATTGGTTACCTGACAATTCTACATTAGATGACTCACTAACTGAGATTCCAGCAAAGGACTGATTATAGACCTCACATTCACTTACATAAATATTTGTCGAAAACACAGCCTCTATTCCGAGTCCGCCATCTGAAAATCTGGAATCCTTTACATCCATATTGTCACAGCCCGCCAGTAGAAGTCCGTAAAGGTTTCCCTCTATATCCGTATCTTCGATGGTTATGTTTTCACAGTTGTAGAACCCCAAAAACGAGATGTTATTCTCAGGATATGAGAAGGTCTCGTCCTCCAGGTTGCGATAGTACTTCACCGGTTTTCCATCAAGGGTGTTGCTGTCGGCAATCTGATGGTCGTAATGCTCCAGTTCACCTCCATAGATATCGAGGATGTAGGTAGAGTTCATGACGGTGTTGTTATGGATGTTAGCAGAGGTTGCCGTGTCAAGGACGATTGCTCCCCTATATGGAGAGTGTATGTCTTCAATGGTATTGTCATATATCTCCACGGAATCTGATTCAAATACCCGGATTCCTCGACCAACAGAACGAATCACACAATTTCTGATAACGGCATTATCGCTTCCATGGAGATACACCCTCGTCCAAGCTCCAGTCCCTGAGATGGTCATCTTTTCGATAATTACATCATCACTCCATACCTCAAGAGGATTCAGATGATGATGAACCTCCACACTCTCCGGACTATCACCTGTGATGGTAACTGAAACATCCACATGAACATCCTCGGCATACGTATCCCCGGATTCGTGAACTAAGATGTGGTCTCCATCATTTGCGTTATCCAGCCCACGCTGGATGGTGCTATAAGGGAAATCTTCAGAGCCTGTCTGGGCAGGCCACGGTTGGGCGTTATCTTTGTCCACGTGAATATCCCGTCCCTCTGCAGTATCCAACATCAGGGCGATGGCTGTCAGGAAAGCCAGTCCCGCAATTAATAATAGGATTGAAGTACGCATGGTATCGGGTAACATAGGAACGTCCTTTATGAAATAATTTGCGGTGTGGAAGGCAACGTGGTGCAGAAAAATAAGGTTTTCCTTTTTGCTTTCAAATGTTAAGTCTAATAATCTAACTTTGGTTCGCAAAAAGACAATATAAATAAAGCTAAAAGCATCATTAAGATTCATTCACACCTGTTTATCTACACCACCCCTTTGCAGGTAAAAATATATTAATCAAGAGGAAGTATAAACGGCTTGATTTGAATTGAACACAAACAATGAAGACCCAAATACGACTCATTCAAGACTAGAGAGGAAATTGATGAGGGAAGTGATAATGCGCCTCTAATCTATACACTGGCCTTTTTCTTGCTGTTTATCATAATACTCATCTACCTGTCCGGGTGGTTCTCTGGCACAGAAACTGCCATGACCAACCTGAGCAGTGCCCGGATAGCCGAGATGCGGACAAAGAATGAAAAGAATGTGAGATATATCATAGAGCTGAAAAAGAATATGGATCGTACACTCATCACAATCCTGCTCGGGAACAATATCGTGAACATCATCCTATCGACTATTGCGGCATTGATCGCGAATGCTCTGTTTCATGCAGTAGGTGTGTCGATCATGGTCGGGATCATCACGTTCCTCATAATCATTTTCGGAGAGATAACACCGAAGCACAATGCCATCATTGACAGTAAGAAGGTCGCACAGAAGAATGCTCGGACAGTGTACTATCTCATGCGACTCCTGAACCCCATCATCATACTCTTTATCATGATCTCGCGAAGAATCATCGGTTTCAGGGGAAAAACAAAAGCAGACATCGGTCTGTTCGTATCAGATGAGAGCATTAAAGGTCTCGCTACCCTGGGCGAGGAGGAGGGGGTGATAAAATCCATTGAACGAGATATCATCCATAAAGTATTCAGCTTTGGTGACAAAAAGATCGAGGACATCATGGTGCCAATGGACAATGTATTCTATCTGGAGAAGAATTATTATATGCAGCGGGTCAAGGAAATCATCTTTCAGCATGGTTTTACCAGGGTACCCGTGATCAATAAAAAGAAAAAAGTGATCGGTGTTGTTTACAGTAAGGATCTTATCGGCAAAGAGAGAGGTCGCGTAAAATCGTTAATGAGACCCCCTTTTATGGTATCTGCAATTAGTGATGTAACTGATATCTTTCATGCCATGAAACGCAGAAGGATCCACATGGCCATAGTCGGGGATAAAAAAGGGAACCACATCGGTATCGTCACGCTGGAAGACATCCTCGAAGAGTTGGTAGGGGAGATCCATGACGAGTATTCCGATCTTAAAGAAGAATACACAAAGAGCAAGCAGAATAATAGGAACAGCCAAAAGACGCATCATGAAGATAACACCCCCTATGACAATACACCATAATCCGGTAGCACAACAAAATACGAAAGTTTTTATGTGACCTTTTTCTCGCACTGCCCATGTGTAAACACTCATCCCCATATATCCAAGGTGAAATAGTTACACAAAGCCTCTATAATCACAGCGTGGTGCTGAAATGAAAAAGATTACAATTCTTGCGGGCCTGACAGGCCTCTTGATCGTTTTGGTGGCTGTTGGCAGCTATTTTCTGGAGAGTCCGGAGGAGCGTTTCGAATCTACCCGGGAAATGATGGATACCTACGTGACGATCATTGTTTACCATCAGGACGAAGGAAAGGCCAAGAAGGCCATCGAAGCCGCCTTTGACAGGATGAAAGAGATCGAAGGTATAGCCTCCCGGTTCAACACATCCTCCGAGCTCTACCGGCTCAATGAGGAAGGAATGGTCGAAAACCCCTCTCCCGAGCTAAAGGAGATGATAGAGATATCCGTCCACTATTGGAATATCACGGGGCATGCGTTCGATATCACCATACTGCCCCTCCTAAACCTCTGGAGCGGCGACCACGAGCTATTCACTGCGAACATCTCCCATCAAGAGGACCTGGACGCGGGGATCTTCCCC
>DAOVMN010000490.1 GCA_030630685.1 Thermoplasmata archaeon
TCTTGCCGATGATCATGCTCTCGGCCACCTCATCCGGCCCTACGGCGAGGATCACCCCCCTGGACACGAGATCGGTCCTGTGCCCTGCCCTTCCCATTCGCTGCAGGAATCTTTCCACCTGCCTTGGAGAGTTGTACTGGATCACCTGATCCATTCTACCGACATCGATCCCCAATTCCATGGACGAGGTGCAGATGAGTGCCTTGAGTTCCCCTTGCTTGAATCTCTCCTCCATCTCCACCCGGATGGCCTTTGAAAGGGAGCCGTGATGTATCCCCATCTTCAGCTCGGGGGCGTATAATCCCATCCTCGATGAGATCACCTCTGCGGTGTCCCGGGTGTTGACGAAGAAAAGGGTGGAGTTGTGGGTGCCGACAAGTTCCTTGGCTCGCTTGAGGGCGGCAATGAGCTCGGGCCAGGCCCTTAATTTCTCTGCGAGTTCTTCTTCCGCCTCCGAGATGAGGGGTCGCTCGATGATCACCTCCTTTTCGCTCACCGAGTCGATCTTGACAATGGAGATATGCCTGTTGTGGCCCGTTAGAAAGAAAGCCACCTTCTTTGGGTCGCCCACCGTGGCACTCAGGCCTATCCTCTGGAATTCGTTGGCTCGTTCGTATATCCTTTCGAGGGCCACGGAAAGCTGGGCCCCCCGCTCATCGGTTGCCATCTCGTGGATCTCATCCACGATCACCCATTTTACCCGTGCAAGATGGCCCCTGAGATTTTTCCCGGTGAGCATGATCTGAACGGTCTCGGGTGTGGTGATAAGAAAGTTTGGCGGATTCTTGGACTGCTTGGTTCGTTCGTACTGTGTGGTGTCCCCATGGCGTACAGCTACCTTGATGTCCAGGGCCTCCCCCCAGACCTTCATCCGCCTGAGCATGTCCCTGTTCAGGGCGCGAAGCGGGGTGATGTAAAGGATGTTGATACCCGGGGGATTCCCCTTTCCGCCCGCTTTTTGAAACTCGTCCCTGAACAGGAGGAAGTTGTGAAAAACCGGAAGCACGGCAGCCTCGGTCTTCCCTATACCCGTGGGAGCGATGAGCAGGACATTCGAGCCGTTCAAGATCTCGGGGATGGCCTTTTCCTGGGCCTTGGTCGGTGTCACCATTCCCTGGGAAACAAGCCTCTGGCGTATCAACGGATGCAGCCTCTCGAACGGCATTGGTCAGGGGAGATGGGACAGGATATTAAATATTTGTGGTAGGAAACGATTTCAATCCTTGGCTGCTCGTTTTCCAATTACCGTCCCTGGCCCCAATCCTTCAGAAACTTTAATACCTTGTAATGAAATTCCTTAACAATGCTGAAGACAACGACATCAAACCAGAGCATTAATTTCTATGGAAAAACCAATCGGGGGGAGGTAGCATACTTTATTATTTTCATGGGTTGTTTAGTTGTGTTGGCTCTGATATTAACAGTAATATCACATTTATCCAATGATGAATTTTTCGAAGATCTCCCAAGGGCGATGGGAAAATTAACTCAAATAATCTTTCTAATGGGACTTCCTGCTATATTCATATTTTGGATGGGAATAACATGGCTTTTGGAGTTTCGCAACAATGGTGAATGGGCTATAGGCCGATTCTGGCATAGGTTCGAGAAAGGAAGATTACCAAAATTCACATTGATAGAAATGAAAAATGTCAATGGAATAAATTATTTATCTCATAACTTTTATTGTGGAATCGGCCA
>DAOVMN010000273.1 GCA_030630685.1 Thermoplasmata archaeon
TGTATCGTCCCCCCTAACAGTATGCTGCTTGAGTTCATTCTTTATCTTGAAGATCAGGCTCAGTATTCCGGTCATGGCCAGGTTGACCAGGCCCTGGGATTCAGAGATCTTTACCCCGATGAAATATCCGCGATCAGCGTATCTCTCTTCCTTCATCTCGGAAACCGGATGATAAAGGATGTCCTTTCTCTCCAAGAATTCATCCGCGATATGCTTCAGCCACACCCAGTCATCCGGCTCCTCGCCTTTCAGAGCCAGGCGGACGGAATCCGCTCCCACATTCATTCCCTTGAGAATAGTGGGATACATTGCGCCCACATCCGCCACGATCATATACCACCAGGGGATGAAATCAGACCCGACTTCCGCAGGCTGAATGGTCATCCCTCCCGGGAGGTGATAGCCAATATCCTCACCCCCCCCACCTGCACGCCGGGTGTTGAAAGCGAGATAGGGGTAATTGACCCAGTCGGGCATTTCCTCCCCATATTTGATGACCCTGATCATTTCCTTATCTATTCCCATTTCATCACATGCTCCGGTATTCCCCCTTTCACGTGCGATCTCCACCAGTTTTTTCTTGACATTTACCTGGTTCACCTCATTGATCCCTTCCTCTTTTAACAAACGCAGGATACCTGCCGAAACCCCGTGCGCCCGGCAGGTGGGAGGGATCACCTTCTTGTGTTTGCCCCCTCTGATCATTGTCATGTAGTCCCAGACTTTCGTGGTACCCGAGGAAAGGAGCATCTCAACTGGCATGCCGGTCGAGAACGCCAGGGGCAGGGTTTGCTGTAACATTATCCTGGTGACCCCTGCCTGCTCCACTACATCATGGCGATTATACCTCATGAGCCTCTCCCAATCCACGGCACCAATATCACCCAGATCGATATATTCCCTGCCATATATGCGGATATCAAAGAACTTTGCCAGTTCTTTCAGGGCAAAGGAGTTCAGGAATCTATAAAACCGCAGGGCGGCATGGTATGTGTCCAGGGAGATCGGATAGAAATGGATACCTGTCGACTTTCTGCCGAAGGTGAAGAAATTTTCGGGTCTGGTGTATGTTTCTCTGAATTCATTCAGGAATCTCATATCCGATCTGGAGATCACTCCTTCCCTGCCATCGAGATAGACCTTTATCCTGTTGTTGAGATAATGATTGTCGAACGAGAGGATGTTGTGACCGGAGATTATATGAGCATTCTTCACGCTCTTCAGGAACTGCGTTATGACATCGATCTCATCATGCCCGCCCCTGGCCTGAAGCTGCAATGGCTCATCGGTTTCCCAGCTCCCGGAGATATCATGAAGATCGAACTTGAACTCCTCGGTGTCCAGGTCGTGGTAGGAACTGAAGGATACATCGAATTCCGTGAACCCGATGATCTCGACAGGTGCAGAGGAACCCATGGTCCCGAAGCGGGGTGTCTCGATGTCGTAGCAAAGGACCCTGAGTTCCTTCTCCTTTCCTTTTGTGTCAAAGAGCCATTTACCCTCCACAGCCAGGTCGGAAGCAGCCCTCTGGATATAAGGGATATCGTGCTCTGCTGTGAAGAGGCCGAGCTGGAAGAAAACATGGTTGCTCACCGCGGGAACCACCCTGGATTCGTCTGTGTATACCTTGAAAACCTTGAGTTTTTTGCCGGGGCGGGAGAAGCTGAGGTAGTCCTCCACCTTACCAACCTCGATTATGCGATCGAGAATCTCGTTCCCGTTTCCCAGGGCCCTGTCGAGTAGCTGGCGCTCTTTCTCGCTCCCGAGAACAAGGAAATACGGGTTGTGAAAGTCCCTGATGGGAAGGATTTCCGTGTCCGTGTACAGGTAGTTGTTGGATATGTTGAGAAGCATGAAATACCCGGGTAGTTCATAGGGAATCAATTATTTAATGGTTGTGGGGTTTGGAGAAAAGGAAAGTTTATCCACTCACTCCTCCATCTCTCCCACATACTCCTCGCAGTTCCAGCAGTAATGATCATCATACTCCTCAGAGAGGGTAGTTTCCTCGCCGCACACGGGACAGATCCTGACTTTCGGTTTAGGTATGATAATCAGGGGCTTGATGAACTTCTTGCATCTGTGGCACACCCACCTGTTTTTTTCCTTTATGAAAGCTGCCGGTCCTTTGCAGATAGGGCACAGGAATTTCCTCTTTGGTACAGCTTCTTCCTTTTTCAGTCTTGTGCGAACGATCACCCCTCCAATGATCAGGGCGATAACACCAATAATTACTGGTACAAGAATATAGGCATTTATTCCTGCTATTTCCGGGTCATCGTCATCCTTTTTTTCGATGGCTAAAGAGATGCTCTGCTCCACGGAATCGCCTGAGCTGTCCTCCACTCTTATGACCACTAGATAATTTCCCTCTTTGACTTTTGGTTTGTGGGTATATGTTATTGTCTCTGTGCGTGGGAGTTCAACACTGTTTTTCACCTTCCCCGAGGAATCCCTGATTTCAAACACCACCCTCGCGATGTCATTCATTCCATCGGCATCGGTTATCTCGGCAGTGATGGTAATTTTCTCCTTTTCCTTTATTTTACTCTTGTCGATCTGGAAGCTCAGGATCTCAGGCACAGCATTTTCCAGAAGAAATCCCTTGCTTGTTTCGGCCGTTTCTCCGGATTTGTCCTCTACTATAAGTCTGAGCGAATAATCCCCTTTCTCTAACTTGGGGAGTTCGTAATCCGTTGTGATAATTTCTGAGATGGAGAGGTCAACTGCCTCTACCTGTACCTCTCCGGAATCCCAAAGCATCAGAAGTATCGAATCGATATCATCGATACCGTTTTCATCCTTGATCTTACCGGTAATATGAATAGAATCACCATTTTGGTACTCATCCCCGTCCAGCATGAATTGAGTTATTTCTGGGGGTACATTATTGTTAATAATGATATCACGTGTTTTCGAAGGGGAGTATTGGGTTCCGCTTGCGCATCTCACTTGGATGGAAAAGGTGCCATCCTCATACTCTTCCGTATCAACAGTGTGGCTCCAGTTGCCGCTCCTTATTTCTCCCTGGTAATCGTGTCCATTATCGAACTGGTCCACATCTATCCACTGATCATTTATTCTGATTTCCACTGTATCCGCAAGGGGGGACGCATTGCCGGATATAATGATATCACCGGAAACCACTTCGTCCTTCTCCGGCTCGAAGATATTTATGAAAAGTTTCTCCGTGGTGAAGGTGACCTCCTCCCATCCCACAAGATGATTCCCGGCAAGGTCGGTGGGGGCCTCAGAGAAGCCGTAGGAATATTCTGTGTCGAAGAGCAGATTACCGATTGGGAGCAGATAGAATATCCTGTCCGGACCTTCCGCATCCCACATTGTATTGAATTCAAAATCCGCCTCCACATTCTCGATGACGGATGTTTTGTTCATAGATTCCGAGAAGACAAAGATCACCCCGGAGTTCACAGGAACCTCGAAGAATCCGTTCCCGGGCCAATTGTAAAGGACCTCCGGCGGGATTTTCTCATCTTCGGTGGTGAAGGTCAGGGTGAAATCTTCCTCCAGTTCCCAGCCTTCGGTGTCTTGTGCGCTTTTGTCGATTATGATGGTGTATTCAGTTGAAGATTCCAGATCATTGTCCGGCGTCAGGGTCAGAGTGTTCCCGTGCCAGGAAACGGAATAACCGAACACAGGCGACGGATAGATCGCATTCTCCACAGAGTCTTTGTCCATCTCGTGATTGAATTCAATCTCGATTTCGGTATCAACGGCCACGGCTTTCTCCCCGTTCTCCGGCACAGTTGAGATCACAGCGGGCGGGATGACATCAAA
>DAOVMN010000405.1 GCA_030630685.1 Thermoplasmata archaeon
AGTCGCCCGTGTACAGGATGGTGCCCTCGGTGGTGTGGATGAGGTAAGCGGTTGCTCCAGGCAGGCTGTGGTCCACTTCGTAGGGAACCACCTCAACTGAACTTATCGAATATTTCTTTCCGTACTCGAAAACTTTCAATGGCCGCCTGTTTTTTGCATCTTCTCCTTTTATCTTGGTATATCCTGTTCCACTTTTTTTGGGGCGGATCTTGAATGTTTCGGTGTGGTGGATGAAGTCTTTGAATGTTCCGGATCCTGTCTCTTCTAGCGTTTTCATGATTGCGTGGGTCTTTGGGCTCATGTGGATGGGTATATCTTTTCTCAGGTGATGAATGTAGGCAGCGTGGTCCATGTGAGCGTGGCTGATGAGCACAGCGTCCATGCTTTTCTCCTCTTCTGCGTAGCCGAGGTAGTTGAGGTAGTCCTGGCGGTAGACTCCTTCCAGGTGTGGGAGAAGGCCTGTGACCTGGAAGTCGATGATGCAGTTGCACTTCCGTGGCTGCAGGAACTCGCTGAAGTACATGCCTGATTGTCTGAAACTCATACCAAAATCAAGGAAGATCCGTGTATCCTGGTCCTCGAGAAGTATCTTGTTTCCGCCTATCTCGCCGACACCGCCATAGAAGGTAAGAGAAGTCATGAAGCCAGATATATCTGCTAGCCACTATAACTTTTTCTTTCACATAGAAATACCCGCTCAACCCGAGGTCTGAAATAGTTACCTGCAGATAATTGTTTGAAACTGTAATGGACGCATCGCTACTTCAATGGTTAAAACAGAACAAGGGACGACAGTTTGCATCCCCACGAGGCATAATATTCGGGAGAAAGCCCCAGGATATCATTCTTGAGGACATCAGGGAGGACATACAAGAGATCCACATATCGTTCAGTAAACGCAAAACCCTCGCCTTGCCATTACATTTCTGGATGTTCGACCGAGCCCTCGATTATCTCAGGTTCTACCGAGAAAAAGCGTTCCCAATAGGAGCTGCGATAAGACCGCCGTATATGAAAGATTCCATCGAAGGCGAGATATGGAGGGAACCTAGACCTCATAAGACCCCATACAGAGTTGCTCCATTCATCCTCGACATACTTGTCCTCTCTGGATTCGCTGAATACAGATACGTCAAAAACCTTGACACAGACAGAAAGGTTCAAGGAGTCCAGATAGGACTTGGTGCACCAAGACTTGACCCACCGGGTGCCCCACCATTGCCGCCGCCTTCACCTGTGCCTCCTAAAACAGATTTCCTTGACAAATACAAGAACACAATAGAGGAATGGACTGAGCAACACAAGGAACAGATCATCGAGAGCCGCCTTAACTATACGTGGCAGCACAAATCCAGGTTTGATTGTGAGCAGACACGGAATCAGGTATCCCGGGAAATCATAGAATCCAGGATCAGGAACGGTGGTGCATTGGACCTTGAAACCCTAGACAAGGTGATGAAGTGGGGGTTCAACAGGAAATACCCTGACAGGGACCCGTCGAAGGCTCTTGAGGTAACCAAGAAAGCGTTTGATTACCTGGACAACGGAGACCTGAAGCAGGCCACATTGACCCTTCTCGGCGTGAAAAACGTTGGCATATCCAGGGTCTCCAAGATCATCGGTCTCTACGACCAGGAGAATCTGTGTATATATGATAGCAGGGTGGGCCATGCCCTACGAACCATGAGGCATGAGGATAAACGAATCGTATTGATATCGCCCTCCCCGGTCCGGGGTGGAGATACACTCGTTTCCTATGAGATGTGGGCAGAGCAGTATGAGCAAATGATCTGGGTAGCTGAGGTGATGCGTGATTATTTGAATAGAAAAGGATGCACCTATCGGTTAGCCGATGTTGAGATGGCTCTTTTCATGGTGGGAAAATGAAAACGCTTGTAATCGTTCCATGTGGAAAATCAAAGATATGGAGGAAATACCCTCATCATGGTCCAGTTGAAGCTAAAAACGTCTACACTGGGTCACCATTCATACTCAATCGAAGATACGTTGAACATTTTCGAAATGATTGGGTTATTCTATCAGCAAAATATGGGTTAATCCAACCAGACACTATGATTCCTGAGGACTATAACGTAACCTTTAACGATCCTGATACCAACCCAATCACAATTCAAGAATTATCGGATCAGGCTACAAAATACTATGATTACGAGTGTATCATTGCCCTTGGAGGAAAAACTTACTCTAACATAGTTCGCGAACTATTCAAAGAGAAACAGGTAATTCCACCAACTTATGGCCTGCCAATCGGAAAAGCGATGAGCAAAGTGAAAAATGCAATTGAATCAAACACACCTTTCAAATGCCCCGAGAAATAATCAGAACCATGGACAGGATTCTCGAAGAACTAATCCACCCTGAAAAACTCTACTCTAGAGATGAAATACTGCAACGAAATGGACCTGTGCCAAAGGCTCCAGGGGTTTACGCCTGTTTCTTCAAAGAAACACCATCAAAGGTGCCTCTTGAGAACTGTGTTATTCACGACGGGCTTCATCTGTTGTATGTGGGTGTTTCTCCTTCCAATCCTCCGAGACAGAATAAGCTGAGTAGTCAGAACCTGAGTAAACATATCAAGTATCATTATATGGGCAATG
>DAOVMN010000267.1 GCA_030630685.1 Thermoplasmata archaeon
CTCACGGCTTATCGGGCCTTCGGCCCAAACGCCTGCCAGAACCTTCGGTTCTAACAGCCTTACCGGACTTATTTCCGAGCGGAAAGAGGGCAAAGGAAAGCGGGAAGATGAAATTGTGGGAAAAAGGCATGGTAAAGGAGAAGGAAGAGGAGAGAGAGAAAAAGAGGGTGAAAACGACAGGGGGAATTTCGAGGGGCTCCTGAACCATTTTCTAAGTGCGCTGGACAACTCCCATGCCCTTATCATTCTCGATGACATCCACAATGCCAATGAAGGAATCCTGAATTTTATGGGAGCACTGTTGAAGGCGATGAAAAAGGTAAAAAATGCCGGATTTCTCATAACCACACGGACGATGCCGGATTTCTATGATCGCCGATTGGTTGTCATTGAAAAACGGATCGCAGAATTCACCCTAACCGGCCTGAGCTTTGATGAAGCCTTTGACCTGATGAACACACTGATGAGCTCACAGGTACAGAGAGGAATAGCCTCCCTCCCGGCGCCAGGCGAGCCGATAGAAGACGATGAAATCTTTTCCGCCCCGGAGTTCCCTTTCACAAAGGAGGAATTCGAGAGAAGTTACAGAGAAACGAAAGGCCATCCCTTTGCCCTTGAACTGCTTTCCTCCATGAGATCCCCTTCAGCAAGGCTTGATTTCGAGCGATTCCTCAATGAAGAGATCTTCGAGGACCTTCAAAATGAGGAGCGTTCGGTTCTCATGTTCTCCTCCGTTTTCCGATTACCACTAAATATGAAGTCTCTTTTAGAGGTGATTCCGGATAAAGATGCCTCACGCCGCCATGTCGAGCTTCTTATCAAGAAAAATCTCCTCAGGGAGTGGAACGGAATGCTCTCTCTTCATTCCCTCATCGAGGATCTTGCCGAATCCCGACTTTCTCGGGAAATGAGCAAGCTCTACCATCAGGCTGCGGTACGATATTACGCCAAGCTCATCGAACGGATAGAGGAACAGGGAATAGGGGAGTACGTCCCGGGCGGCACCGGGGAAGGAAACCGGGGGAACGAACACCACCTTATCATTGAACAGATCTACCACCTTATCAAAGCAGATGACCAAGAGAGAGCAGTCCGGTTGATCATTGAAAAGGCCGATGAGCTCATCTCTTACGGATATGGTGAATTCTATGATGTTTTGCAGCTTGTGGATGGAAACAGGATCGATGAGAGACAGCGTGAGGACATGCTTGAGATCATGGGAGATGCCCATCTCGAATTTGGCCGCTTAGCTGAAGCCTTTGAAATCTATCAAGAAAAACTGGAACAGGCGAAGGAAGGCTCCTTGGAAGAAGCCAGGATGCTTCACAAGATCGGGGAGCTGGAAAAGGAAAGGGGGGACATAGATTCCTCCATAGAATTCAAGACAAAAAGCCTGCGTATATTTCAAAAAAAGAAAAACTACGGGGAGAGCGCGCGAGTTTACAACGAACTCGGTCTGGATCTCTGGAAAAAAAATGAGCTTGAAAATGCACGAAATTCCTTTCTCAAGGCGTTGGGCCTCCTCAGGAAAACGGGCCAAAAGCACGCACTTTCCAGGGTCCTGTTGAATTTAGCACAGTTCGAGGCCGAGGAAGGCGATCATGAGAAGGCAGAATCCTACATTAAGGAGAGTCTTTCTACCGCCGCTTCAGTGGGAGAGAAAATCGGGATATTTCATTTATCGGGAGATATTTCTTTAAGGAAAGGGGAAAAAACAAAGGCACTCGAGAGTTACAGGAAAGGATTCGAGATTGCCAGGAAAGAAAAGGCCTTCAAGGAGATGATGTATTTTATCTATAAGATCGCCGACCTATACATCGAGCAGAAAAGGAATGCCGAGGCTCTTGACGTACTTTCTTCAGGGATAGATTTTATCGAGGAGGGATCGAGAAGAGCGGAGAAGAGAAGGATCCCCTTCGGATCGCTTCAAGCACTCACGAGAAAGAAGAAGGAAACCGGGCGAACCGCTCCGAAAAGGGCCACGACTCCGGCACTCACGAAAAAACAGGAGGAGCTCAAGCAGGATAACTATTCCTTTGCAGCACTCTGTGAAAGGGCCGCACGTTTGTACCAAGCAGGCAACAAATTCGAGGGGGCTGGCACCTGCTACAAGAAAGCAGCGAACATTTACCACAGCTTCCAAGACCATAATAAGGCAGCACCCATCCTGTTACGGGTTGGGGAGAATGAGCTCGAAACCGGTAATCCGGAGGGTGCTGCTCGTGCCTACAGAGAGGCCTACGGCCTTTTCGAGCATGGTGAAAATAAGAAAGGGTGCGCCATCTCACTTCTCAACTTTGCTGGAGTGCTGGAGCAGATCGGGAGTGGAAAGAAGAACCAAGATAAAATGCTCGAGCTCTACAGAAAGGCCCGAGAGTTATCCCAGAAGGCGGGATTTGAAAAAGGCATCGAAATATCAAGAAGGAAGCTAAAAGAACTTGGGACTATGTTACAGGTTAGCGAATAAGGAACTGAGATTTTGCGTTTGCGGCCAGATTTGGGAACACGGATGCCGCGGATTAAGAGTGAAAACTTGTTTTCGCTGCGGATGACCTTTGGTCGTCAAGCCGGATGAACACGGATAAAAGACAAATCCGCGATAATCCGGCAAATCCGTGTCATCCGTGTTCCTATTCGCTACCTTACAACATAGTCCCTCATGCCTTTCAGGGAGGTCAAACCAGAATCCTTAAATATCGAACTGCGTTCTTCTGCTCTACTAAAACCAACATCCACGCCGGAACCCGCTGGAAGAAAGAGCGTGGATGAGGAGGGTCTATGAACGTTTGGATAATGAGCAAGATTCGAGTTGATGTATAAGGAGGTTTAAAATGCAGGCTGACCCAACCGTTGAGAGGATCCGCAAAACAAGACATAAAATTTCAGAAGAATGTGGACACGACACCAAAAAACTTGTTGAGTATTATATGAGATATCAGGAGAAATTCCCGAAGAGATTGATTAGAAAAACCAAAGTTGCATTAACAGTAAGCTCGTAACACGCATAAGCAACGCTTCGCTAAATTGTCCTTCGGGAGATTGCCCCCTGCGGTCATATCGCCGAATACGCCAAATTGTTATCCAAACACCCAGATGCGACATGACAAAAGGAAAAATTGGGCCAGGAGGGTGCTTCACTCTTACCGGCATCCCCCCCCGGAGGGATCATGATTGCGGAGGCGGGCCGGCCAGTGAGAAACCAGAATCCTTAAATATCGAACTGCGTTCTTATGTACCAGTAAAACCAACATCCACACCGGAACCCGCTGGAAGAAAGGGCGTGGATAGGAGGGTCTATGAGCGTTTGGATAATGGGCGAGAAGAACAGATTCAGGGCCTATGGATCAATGGCACATCCGATTCGAATATTCGATGATAATTGCGGGTCAAATGCATAAAAAAAGAGGAGGATTATTATGCATCCCTTGGAGGCCAAACAAAAACTTGAAGAAATAATTAGTGTACTTCCAGATAATAAATTGAAGGAAGTAATCGACTTTGCCAGCTATTTAAGAGATAGAGAAGAAGCCGAAGAACTCATGAAAATGCAAATGAGTTCAGAGGCCTATTCGGATTGGCTAAGTCCGGGAAATGACATTTACGATGAGGTCTTTAAAGATCGGATGTAGGAGTGTTGGGCGAAATGTTGCTTGGCAATCTCTTTGCAAGAATATTAGGAGGCTGGAAGTAAAAATGATGGAAAAATACACCGCAGAAGTATCGGCTAGAAAAATCGTAGAACGAGTGAACCTCCCCGCAGCAAGCTGCGGGGCATCAAACCTCAATTAATCTCATCTGCTTGTACTTTTCTTTCTCTTCAGAACTTCCTTGTCTTTCAATGTAATTTCTAATAACGTCCTCTGTTACTCCTTCACCTAAAGTTC
>DAOVMN010000069.1 GCA_030630685.1 Thermoplasmata archaeon
TAAGAACCCGCGGTTTTCCCTGGAGGCTTTTGTAAAAAGGCTCCTTCGGATCCCCCTCCTCGCGCCATAGTGTCATCGAGCCGAAGGCGAGATGGCACAATAATGAGGATAGGAACCCGCAGTTTTGGCGGAGACTTTTCTTTAGAAAGGTAAAGTGCCCGGAAAAGTAGGGAGAGCAGAGCTGAAAAGAAAAGGTTATTCTCCTTTCAGCTCCTTGATGATGCGCTCGGCCACATCCATCCTGATGGCCTTCTCCTTGATCATTCTAACAACGACCTCATTTAGGATGTCAGGGGTGGCACCTGCAGTCACTGCGAGGTTCCTGGCATGAAGCTTCATGTGGCCCCGCTGGATACCCTCGGTTGCAAGTGCCCTGAGCGCCGCAAGATTCTGCGCGAGGCCAAGGGATGCCATTGCCTCTCCCAGCTCGTTGGCTGTCTTTATCCCAAGGATCTTGACCGCTGCTTTAGCTACGGGATGGACCTTTGTAGCGCCACCGATAAGGCCGACTGCGACCGGTATCTCGATGGTCCCGACCAGGTCCCCGTTCTCATCCTTTTCATAGGTGGTGAGTGGTAGGTACCTTCCAGATACGGCGGCATAGGCATGGGCACCCGCCTCCACCGCTCTTGTGTCGTTGCCCGTTGCCCTCACCAGTGCGGAAATACCGTTCATGATGCCCTTGTTGTGCGTGGCTGCCCTGAAGGGGTCTGCGGCAGCAAAAGAGTAGGCACGGATAATCCCGTCCACAACCTCTTCTCCACCTAATTCCTCCTTTTTCCAGACCGCTCTGGCGCGGGCGAGCCTGTGAACGGCAAGGTTGGAGATTATCCTGAGGTAAACCCTTCCGCCGGTGAGCTTCTCAAGGTAGGGGGCCACGGCCTCGGCCATGGTGTTAACCGCATTGGCACCCATTGCATCCCTGGTGTCCACAAGAAGGTGGGTGATGACCATCGGCCCCGTGAGTGTATCGATGACCCGGACATCGATGTCCCTTGCACCGCCTCCGAACTTTACAAGGACCGGGTCCTGATCGTTTGCGAGCTTGAGGATCTCTTCCTTTTTGCTCAGGATGTCCATCTTGGCTCCGAAGGGGCTCTTTACCCCTGTGAGCTGTATCTGCCCGATCATGACAGGGTCTGTGGAACTGGCCCGGAACCCGCCTCCTAAGAGGGCTTTCTTTGCGGCATTGGAGGCCGCTGCAACCACGGACGGCTCCTCGATGGCCATGGGGATGAGGTAGTCCTTGCCGTTAACCTGGAAATTGGTTGCGATCCCTAATGGCAGCTCGAAGGTCCCCACGACATTCTCGATCATTCGGTCCACCATGTTCATGGGCATGGCACCGGTATTCGAGATGGCGGCACATTCCTCGTCCGTGAGGTCGGCAAAGTCTTTTACATGCTTCAACCTCTCCTCTGGTGAGAGCTTGTAGAATCCTTGAATTCGTGATGTCTTCATGTCGATCCATCCTTTTTTCGGGAGCATACCAATTTTTCTATTAATACTTTTGGTGATGTTAGAAGTCGGGGTTCGGGAATTAACGACACGGCAAGGGGAAGGATCTGAGATAAAATTATTTACCACTTATCTGTTTATGTTTCACCGACCATATTCGAGCTCAAGCCGATAATATTTTAATATCTTATGGTTTTGCGAGAGCAGGGATCGACATGGCGGATATCTACACCCTGAACGACTTCGACCTTGTGGATAAAACCGTGCTCCTCAGAGTAGACATCAACTCCCCGATCAACCCGGATACAGGAGAACTCCTTGGAGACACCAGGATAAGGGCACACATAGAGACTATTAAAGCATTAGAGGATTCCAGGCTTGTGATACTGGCCCACCAATCACGACCTGGAAGGCGGGACTTTGTTTCATTGAAAGTGCATGCTGAAAGATTGAGCACCCTTTTAGGCAGGAGGGTAAAGCATGTGGACGACCTCTTCTGCTCGAGGGCACAAAAGGCCATTAAGATGATGAAGACCGGGGATATCATCCTCCTGGAGAATGTAAGGTTCTACTCCGAGGAGGTGGGGGTCGAGAAATTCAATGGAACTGATTTCACCCCCCAGGCAAACACCCACATTGTCCGAAATCTGGCACCGCTAATGGATTATTATGTGAACGACGCATTTGCCGCATCCCATCGGGCCCAGCCGAGTCTTGTGGGCTTTGTGGAACGCCTTCCCTCCATGGCCGGACGTGTGATGGAGAGGGAATTAAAGAACCTGAGCCATGCGATTGAGGATGCGGAATCCCCGAGTGTGGCCGTGCTTGGCGGAGCGAAGGCGGACGACTCCATTGGCATCGCAAAGAACATGCTCAGGAACGGCATTGTGGACATGGTCCTTACCACGGGAGTGGTGGCAAACATATTCCTCATGGCTAAGGGGGTGGACCTGGGCGGTCATAACAAGGACTTCATCCACTCGAAGTTCAAGGACGCCGATAAGCTCCTGAGCCAGGCAAAGGAGGTACTGGAAAAGTGGCCGGAGAAGGTAAAGCTCCCGACGGATGTGGCACTGAACGACGACGGAAAGAGAAAGCGGGTATCGGTGTCCGAGCTTCCTTCAGAGCTGCCTATCCATGACATCGGCCTGGACACCATCGTGGAGTTCTCGGATTACATAGAGAGGGCCAAGACCATCATTGCCAACGGCCCCGCCGGTGTGTTCGAGACAGAGGAATTCACGCTGGGTACCGAGGAACTCTTCAGAGCCATGGCACGATCCGAGGGCTACAGCGTTGTGGGTGGTGGGGAGACAAGCATGGTATGTTCGATACTGGAGATCGCCGACCAGATCGACCACATCTCCACAGGTGGCGGGGCATGTGTCAGTTTCCTTGGCGGGAAAACCATGCCTGTTAAGGTTGCATTAGAGCGCTCTAGGAAGCTGAAAGAAGAAGGAGCCTACAAAAAATGAAGGAAAACTCGCTCCTTGACGCATTCAGGGGAATCATGAAACCCGCGGCAGAGGCGATTAGTGGATTCGAAGGACTTGTGCGGGTGGTTTCGCATTATGACGCCGATGGCATCGCCGCTGCCGGAATAATGGCAAAGGCACTCCTCAGGGAAAGAAAACGATTCCGCATAAGTTTTGTTAAGGGGATCAATTCCGAGGTGTTCAAAGCACTGGATCATGAGGGCTTTGTTATTGCTCTCGACATGGGAAGCGGACAGATGGATGAGATCAGAAAATTGGAGGCCACTGTTATAATATGCGATCATCATGTGACCCCTGAATTTAAGAAGGGGATGAAGGAGAAAAAAGAGGGTAAGAGGGGGGAAATGGGTGGTTCTGAAGACGGTTCGGAAGGGAATGATTTCTCTGATTTCGCCTCGCAGGAAACAGAGAAGGGTATGGTCTACGAGTTCAACTGCCATAAGTTTGGAATAAACGGGAGCTATGCCGCCTGTGCAGCAACCATTACCTATGCCTTAGCAACCGCACTTTCACGGATGAACTCCCCCTCCTCGGCCATGGCCATTGCAGGGATGTTCGGGGACAAGCAATCCACCCCTCTCCTGGGATTGAACAAGGAGGTGGTGGAGGAAGGGGTTGCTCAGGGGTATGTCCAGGAGAAGAAGGCCTCCTTGTTCCTGGATGGAGGGACTGTCAGTGATGCGCTCACCTATTCGGTTGACCCGTATTTCCCGGGTCTTACAGGCCGGGAATCGTCAGTCCAGGAATTTCTCAATGAGTGCGGGATCGAGGGCTCGAAGTCTCCGGAATCGCTGCAACTCAATGAAAGACGCTTTCTGACAGACAGGCTCATGCTCATCCTCCTGAAGAACAACTCCCCGCCCGAGGCCGTCGAGGGAATCGTGGGAACAAGATATTACCTGAGCGAGTTCGGGGTGTATGCGGATGTCCTCTCGAACCGCCTCAATGCCAGTGGGCGGCAGGATTGGATGACCACGGGGTTGGCGGTGTGCCTGGGCGAGAAAAGGGCCATGGAGAAGGCCACGAGACTCAGGGAGAAGTACCGCTCGACCATTCGCAACGGCCTCGTTTACCTGGAATCCAGAGGTATCAAGAAGACGGACCACCTTCAGTATTTCTTTAACAACGATCCGGCCTCTTCCGGAACATTTGCCGGGCTTGGGATCCAGTTCCTGTTCGACAGGCACCTCCCGATCATCGGACTGTCAAAAAAGGAGGATAAGGTGCACATCTCAGCCAGAGGGACAAGAGAACTTGTGGACAAAGGTCTTGACCTCTCTACCGCTATGAGGGACGCCGGTTCCAGGGTTGGGGGATACGGCGGGGGACATCCGATTGCTTCAGGTGCTACGATACCCAAGGGTAAGGAGAACGAGTTTCTGAAGATCGTGGATGGGATCGTCGGGAAGCAGTTCGAGGGGGCAAAAAAGGGGCAATCCTAAAATTATTGTCTCTTTTTCTTCCTTACAATAATCCCGCATCCAACTTTTCAATGAACTCCCGGGTGGTAAGTACCCTGGATTTCAGAGCATTTTTCACGCTTTTATTGAAGAATACCTTGTCTCCAGACACGAAAAAAGAATCAGGATATCGCATTATCATCCTTAGGGCAAAAATAAAGACAGGCCTATCTTTTGGGTCATTAATCAATCGTTTTGCCAGTGCAATCTCCTCCACTGTTGGGGTCAAAATATCGGAAATAAAGATGTTTTTATATGTTCTCAGTAAGTCTAAGGCCACCTTAAAATCAATGTTTTTCCTTTGGAAAACCTCTTTCAGCTCAGTCAATATGTAATCAGATATGTGGATAGAGCATTTTCCAATATCCGCTAATTCAAACAGATATGCTTCATTACCCTTCCTGTTGTAGAGGGCAGAAAAGAAGGTGGAGGTGTCAATCACCAGTTTAGGCGAGGTCGCTGTATTTCTTTTCAATGATTTCCCTTGCCACTTCGTCTCTTAACTTCGATAGATTTTCTGGTGTGATGCCTTTGGCCTGTAATTGCATTTCAAGGTCTCTTTTTATCATCTCTCGTATGGCTGTTCTGATCACCTCACTCCTGCTTTTGTATGTCCCTTTTTTTACCTTTGAATTCAGATATTCAAGCAGATTGCCAGTAATTTCTACACTGATGTTCATGATATCACAGGCATCATTCCTATTAGCGGGCTAATAAATCTTTCTTTCCTCCACCATGCCTAAAACCCTTTATTATTTCCTCCTCCTAACAATTATACCGACAATCACCCCTGCAATAATGAATATTGCACTGAGATAATACGCCGGAGAAATCTCATCCACCCCGTTTCCTTCGTCCTTCGATTCTGTCAGGCTCCAATCGTAAAGGAAGACCTCGGTGTAGTACTCCGCAACTTCCTGGTTCCTGACAATGACCCCGGCCTCCCGATTAAGCAGGGCGGCCCCTTTTCCCCAGTTGATGCTCGAGATGAGGGTGTATTCACCATCAACGATCACCCCTTTGTTATGGATCTTGCTGAATCCCTTGAGCACTGCCAGGCGTGCCCGAAGGTTGTCCAAACCTCTTGTCAGTGCGATATCGTTGATGTATTCCACGGTATCCGCATTATCCAGTTTGCTGTCCCCGATAATCACGTACCTGCTGTCAAGAAGAATGCGCACATCACACCCCCGTCCCGCCGCCCTGATGGCCGCCTCTAAAAATAAGTTGGGGATTTCCTCGCCCCAGGAGATGTGGCACTGGAGCTGCTCGATGTAGACGGTTTCCTGTGCCTGGTCGATCATCCCGATAATTGCGTCTTTCCTCAGGGTGTGGTCCGGTGCAATAACCGGGGTAATCTCGAACTCCCCAGAGAATGTTCCTGCAGGGAATCTGGGTTTATAGGTGCCTTCCGGAATCGAGTAATCGGGTGTAAAATCCTCTGGAGGCTGGTAGCGGGGGTCTGACCCGAACATCACCACATCATTGAACACAGGGTCGGAATCGTAGTTAAAGACCATCTCAAAGTATTGAGCCACCTCCTGATTTCGAACCACGATCCCCCAGCCGCGGTTGCCGAAGGTGGGGTCCACAGGAATCCCGGTGTCCTTCCAGTTCTCGGAATCAAGGATTAGGGTGTCATGGTCGATTACCGCATATTTGGCATGGTCGTAGTTGTACCTGTCCTTCACGGTTTTGTTGTTGTGAAGGAAGCTCACCTCTGCCCCGGCTTCAGCAAGCCGGTGGGCGATGTAATATGTGGAGTCTGGCACCCCGCCAACGGGCCCGCCCTCAAGGAATACCTTCACCTCCACGCTGCGGTTCCTTGCTGAGAGGAGATCCTCCATGAGATAAAGATTGGTGATCTGGTACACATTCAGGTAGATGCTCACACTGGCGTTCTCGAGTTCCCGGTGTATGGCCTCAAAACTGGAGTCCGGGGAGACAAATGCCGTAACTTCCCCTGTGAAATTGAAGCTTGTGAACGGGAGATCCGACTGACCGACCATGAATATTCGGTGGCTCTGCCAGTCATCCGGCCCATTGGTGTCCGCATAGAGCCCACCCTCCCTGTTCCGCCTGATGACCTGCCCTTTACCCACAGAAGCAAGCTCTCCTTCCCATGCCCATAGCTTTTCTCCATTCAATCCCTTTACAATCTCTCCGCCCCAGGCAACGGAGTCCACGATGTTTCCTTCTGGATCAAAAAGGGAGACAGAATCCTTTTCATTGCTGAGGGAAAGAAAGTATGTGTAGAAAGTTTCAATGGAAGTCAGATGCAGGAAGACCTCTGGATTACGTGCAAGATAGACCGTTTCTCCCGAAGAAAGAGCAAGATTTTCAATGACATATTCTGTTTCTCCGTCTGTGAGAATATATCCGGAAAGATCCGTTTTTTTCTTTCCCTGATTGAAGAGAGCAATATATTCATCACTTCCTCCGCTGTAGGTGTTGTAGTAAACCTCGGTTATCAAAAGATGATGTGGGGTCGTTCTCTCGAAATCAATTGAGAAATAGAAATCTCTTTCAAAGAAATCCCTGTACTTTTCCGATGGAGGACCCCCTATGAGGAGACCGTTTGCAGAAGTGGAAGGATGACCATAAAGAGAAAACCCGGAACTCAGAATTGTATAATTATCTACCATCAAGAGGGCTCCGTCCATTCTCACCTGATTCTTGTTAAGACCAAACTCGCTTATGATATGAACCTGCGCTCCGGCATTGCTGAGGTATGCAGCACTTCTGTTATCCTTTTCCACCCTGCCGTTAGACAATACAACTCTTATGTCCATTCCTCTCATGGATAGATTTGCCAACAATTCCACCATTGGATTTATCCCTGTATCGTTTTCAAAAGGCAGATCATCTGTCTCAAGATAGACTCTGTGTTCTGCATCCCTAACCAAAGAAAGTATCTTTTCCTGGTCTCCCGGGAAGAATAAAGGTTGTACTGTTCCCATGGTATAAGAAACAAGCTCCTTGAATGGTGCAGGATAATCTCCATCTGGAAAATCTCCTGCCAGGCTTCCGTTACCGTCTAAAGCGAAAACCTGGCTGTTGTTCCACTCCTCTAAAAATCTGGAATTCAGGATATCAACTGCGGTTTTGTTCTCAAATGAGAGCCCCCATGCCCGTTTTCCAAAGCTCACATCTCCTGGGAAGGTAAGAGAGCTCCAGTTGGAGGTTATGTAGACCGCTTTCTTTCCGTCAATGATCATGAGACTGTTCTCGTTCTCTGTTTCCAGTTCTTTTACCTCTGCCCCGCGCTTGCTCCAGTTTACAGCGGCATAAAGGGTGTAGTTGTCAAAAATAGGGATGGGATGTTCCTTGTGTAGAAGCGCCTTCACTTCCACTCCTCTGTCAAGAGCATCAGCTATTTCTTCCACCAGTACATAATTGCTCACCGAAAAGAGCTGGAGTTTGATCTCTGTTTCTGCTTTCTGGACTGCTGAAACCGCTGCCGAAAGCGAACTGTCTGGAGAGATGAAAGGTACAAAGTTGTCCGTTTCCACTGGTATATTGGAGTAGCCCGGGGTAGGCCATGTCACGAACCAGCCTTCAGATGTATTGGTATCCGCACCATCCGGGATCAGGGAAAGACTGAAGCCCTCCTCTGCCTCCATTTCTCCTTCCCAGGAAACTCCCTCAGGCGGAGGGTCCACAGAACTCCCAGAACTCCAGGCAATGTAGTCAACCGGGGTTCCATCCTCCGCTGTGAGGAGAAGGTCATCACGGGTGTTGGTGAGATAGGAGGAAGCCTTGTCCAGATAGAAGTGCCATGATCCATTCACGAACCCGTTCTCACCTGAACCCGTGTGAAGCACCACAAACGAATGAGGGGGTAGGGTGAACCGGGGGAAAACGAAGTCCACATCCCCGTCCTGGTCCGAAAGGGTCCAACCGGTCAGATTCACAGATGTATTTACGAAGTTGTACAGCTCAACAAACTCCCCTTCCGTTTCATCGCCGTCAGGGTTGTAGAGGACCTCATTGATGCAGACGCCTGAAGGAGGGGTATAATTGCCAAGGTTCATGGTGTGGTTGGAGGTTATGTTTAAATCCACAGAATAAAGAAGATCGGTCGTCCCGATGCCTGAGTAGGCTGAAAAGGTAAAATTCCCTGGGGGTGCCCAGAGCTCATAGAACCCCTTACCCGTGTGATCCCCGTAGACTCCGTTTTGCTCCGTGGTGTAGAAGGAGGTGAGGTTCAGAAAACTATGATTGCCCGCCTGCCCATCCCGGGATCGGAGGGTCACAAATCCAGCTTCCACAGGTGTGTTGTTGTGATAGATCTTTCCTGAGACCGTGTGACCAAGTGCGGCAGAGGAATCACCATAATCCAGCAGCCTGACATCAACCGAGTTTTTGTGGGTTTTCGAGGTGTTGACTTCCCGTGCCGACACATTGAGGAATGCGGTGTCAGATTCTCCAAGCTCTGCCCACCCGGAATAACTTTCATGGGGCA
>DAOVMN010000427.1 GCA_030630685.1 Thermoplasmata archaeon
ACCATACCCAAAATCATGGAGAAGATCAAGTGGGAATACCCGTAGATGGCCACTTCACCGGCCTGGGCATATCGGTAGGCTGTGGTCATCAGGTGTTGACCGCCAAGGCCCAGCAATCCCATTCCAAGGAGGATCGCCAACTGGTGAGGGTCAGGCGTTTCCCAAAAACCCATTGCCATAAGAGGGATCATCGAGAGACTGGAGACCAGGGTGAAATACAGGACTATGACAAAAGGCGTATCGGTGTGGCGGAGATGCCGGAGTGTGGTATGGGCTGCCCCGGCGAAAACCGCAGAAAGTAAAGCGATTGCAGCAGGAAGGAAGGAGTAATCCAGGCGAGGGCGAGTGATAAGAATGATCCCCAAAACCGCCAAGATCAGTGCCGGAACCTGGAGACGCCTGATTCTTTCGTGAAGGAAGACCAAGGAGAGGATTACCACGAAGAAGGGGGATGTCCTGTTCAGCATCACCGCATCGGCCAGTACCAACTGGGAAATCGCATAGAAATAGAAGAACACTCCAAGTGTACCGCACACGCCTCGAAGGAGAAGTACCCGCCGGTTGACGCCCAGGGGATTGACCTTCCTCTTTGCAAGGATCGCGAGGATAAGAATACCCCCGGTGATGTTTCGAAAGAATACTATCTCAGGCACCGGAATATCATCAGAGAGGTATTTCACACATGCGGCCACACTGGCCATAAATAGACCGGAACCCAGCATCAGGAGAATGGCACGGTAGCTTCCGTTGGCCCGGATGGAATGGCTGATCCGGTTTGATAAAAGGTGAAATCTTATATTTCTAAAAAGCTCTTTTGACACATTCATGAACTCCTTTCTAAATTCTCAACCCCGGAACTCAGGTTTCTTTATTAAACCGTTTGGGTTCGATGGTGGAACAAACTTTATATCCCATAAAGTGATAGCTTTACCGTGCGTGAAGTAAGTATCTCATCAGCCGGGATTCATCATGCGCTTCTCGACATCATGAGCAGGGTGCAAACTCCGAGGATATTGGTTCACCTATTTCGAGAACCCAATACCACAGCCTCCGAGACCGCTGCTTCGCTGGGAATCCATATCGCCACAGCACAGAAATATCTCGAGGGTCTTGAGAGGGCTGGAGTAGTGGAATCGCGTGAACGCCCGAGCAAGCCCAGGACTGCAAAGGAATATCATCTGCTCGATACAAAGATCTCAATAGAGTTTGACATCGAGAAGATGGCAGCGGAGGCGGAAAGGGAGAAAAGGCCACCCGACCTTTCAGAGATTATGATCAGGGAAAAATCCAGGTCTGACGTGGCCTACGAGTGGGATGATGCAGGGAAGCGGATAACCGCGGTGATGTTCTTTAGAAAGGGGCTCAGGCGAAGGATGGAGAGGAAAGTGATTCTGTCGAAAGAGGAGGGTAGGTTTCTCTGGCATGTACCGTTCCAGTCCGAGGAGTTTCGGAGTGCAGGTGAGGTGATGGAGATGGCAGGATTGGGGATGGATGGGGGGAAGGCGATGAAGATTATTGGGAGGTTTGAGAAGTTGGGAATTGTGATGGTGGAGAATGGGGGGCCGGGACATGAGTAACGGAATAGTGAAAGTACATTTCTTTGCGAAAGAACGGAAATTGGCAGGTAAGGCAGCAATCGGAGGCATTTGTCTTGCATTGATCATTCTCGTACCGAGCATGGTGGCAATGAGTATGGGCCACTATTACTTAGCTTTCATTTGGGTCAGGATCGTTTTTATCCCGATCCTTCTGTTCCTGATCCCTGTGCTGCGTTTCGGTTTCATTCTATCCGTCAATCGTTACAAGAAACTGGGCGATTCGTTTGAACGGTATTTTTCCCTCGTTTTTGCGATCTCGTTAAGTTTACTCGTGCTGCTTATCATATGGTTAGCAGTTATTGATACGAAACTGGGTGAGATAGTGCTTAGTTGTATCAAGATCATTGTAGTCACCCTCTACATCCTCGTTCTCCCTGCTGTTGTCTACAGGGTCTGGTGGTTGCGCAAAAGAGGGCTTCTCAGTATGTATCCGCAGGTCATTGCCGCCGCTGAACAAAGAACGGATGAGTACATGAACGGGTACAGTGCGCGTCCGTTCGAGACCGATGTTGATGAGATCGCTCTCGATACATTCATTGATTTTGCACGATTTCTAATGCGGAACGGTCTCATTGGCGACTATGTGAAAAGAAAGGATTCTATCAGGCTCGTCATTCAATATAGCTTTGATCTGTTGAAAAGAAATGCTGAGCACCATTCGTGGATGGAAATCTCGAAAAAGGGAACAGCAACGATCTTCATTGCAGAAGACACCTACAAATACCTGGGAACGCCCGTATCGTACCACCTCCTCTGCCGGAAAGTGGCCGAACGAATAAAAGAGTCCTACGAGTTGTTCGAGCAGGGCGATGAGGCGGGGGCGCTAAGGGTGTTCCGGGTGGAGAAGAAAGGAAAATCT
>DAOVMN010000314.1 GCA_030630685.1 Thermoplasmata archaeon
CGGCATCTTGGGTGAATTTCATAATAAATAGAGCATAATTTAACCCGTTCCTCAATAGAGATAGATTCCATATATCTAAAATAATTAAAGTCTTCTTCCATTTACATCACCTTCTCCATTCCCCTCCACAATTTTAATCTCCTCCTCCGTCAACTCGTACAACTCGTAAACCAAGGCATCAATCTGTCTGTCAGTAGCATCTATCTGGCGCTGGATCATCTGTTTTTCGTGGGGGATTGTTGCTTTTGCCAGTTTTTTGTGCAGGTCGAGCATCTGTTCTACCAGTGAGACCATTTTATCGTGGCGGGCTTTGTCGGCGGGGTTATCGAAGTCGATGGTGCGGATTGGGAGCTTTTTTAGGTATGGTGAGCTAAATTTAAAGTATCCGCCAGAAAAAACAGGACTGTGACTGATGGCATAGAAACTAATCAATCTTGAATTTAACACACCAAGAAGATACAAAATGTTTTCTTTTATTTCTTTTTTTGGAATAATCGACGTTACACCAGCGGTTCCTGTTACAAAAACGGTTGCCGAACCTAACATGAAGTTAGAGCGATTACTAAGTGATGGTGTCAGAATATGAGAGGCTGTAAAAGATTTATTAGAATCAAGATACATCATTCCATACCACTTGCCAGAGAGTTTTTCAGCTCCTTTCCCAAACCACACTCTTTTGGCTAATTTTTCCTTGTTTTCAACCAGCAGATTGTAAATATTTGCGCATTTTTGTATTTCTTCTTCCTGTAAAATCACAAATTCATTATCTAGAATTTTATAAGGAAACATCAAAAGTTTGGGGTTAGTTGGAACTTTGTAACGTCGAACATCTCGCCCTCTAAGAACTGGCCGCAAAAGATTGGGTTCTAATCTTTTAGATTGTGCTACTATTGGTTCTAATGTAAATAAGCGATCTGCGCCAGTTTGAACACCTGTTCCAAAACGAGTCACAATTTTTTCAAGTCGGACACCAATACTTTCCAAGTTCTTAAAGAGGTCTCGAACTCTTTGATCTTCAAAGTACCAAGTGTCTGACGAGAAAACAGACCAAGGAACATCAAATTCTTTAACGATTTCAAGCCCAGCTTTTGCTTTTACATACTTTGGATTTAAACCTGGATGCTTTTCTAGTAAAAGGATTGCCGAATAATTCGTTGCTCGTGGAAATACTTGCTCATATCCAAAATCTATGATTTTACGTATCCACCTCGGCTTTGATAGAAGAGTACGGAGATTAGACGCAGCGTTCGTGTGGAAAATTTTGTTCGGAACGATCATACCAAACACGCCGTTATTTGAAACTAATGAGCAGCCTTGTTCAATAAATAAATAGTACAAATCAAATTTTCCACCTGCTGATTTGAACTTTTTCCGAAAATAACCTAAAGAGGATTTCTCATAGTAACCCGCCATTAACCACGGCGGATTCCCAATCACAGCATCAAATCCACCATTACCCATAATCTCCTTAAACTCCGAACTCCAATCAAACGCATTTATCCGATACATCTCCTGCTCATCAAACAGCTTTGTCTGCACCCCTTCGCTGTAAAAATCAGGTCCAATCAACGAGTTCCCGCACTTGATGTTATTCCCTAAATCTGGAAGTGCCCGCTCCTGCCAGAGCTTTTGCTGCGCCTCGATGACATCCCCCCTCTCCCCCTCCAGAACCTTCAGGAGGAGACTGAGTTTGGTAACCTCAACCGCCTGGGAATCGATGTCCACGCCATAGATATTGTTGAGAAGAATGCGCTTCTTCTCCTTGATGGTGAGGAACCACTCCCCGCCCGGACCCTTGTAAATCTGATCGTGGTGTCGTTCCGGTCTCTTCATTTTCGAGTAATGGTCCCTGTGGAATTTCAGCAGGTAGGAGTAAGCTCCCAAGAGGAAGGAGCCGGAGCCGCAGGCGGGGTCGAGGATATGGAGCTTTGAAACTTGATCCGGAGTCTTTCCCTTGCAGAGCTTCCCGACGGTATTCTCCACGATGTAATCGACGATATATTTGGGCGTGTAGTACACCCCACCAGCTTTCTTGACCTCGGGTTTATCTTCTACTTTTGCTCTGTGACCTTTTGTGAGTCTGATGACCTTGCCAAGAAACTGCTCGTAAACATGCCCGAGAATCTCGGGTGAAAGCACGGAAAACTCGTACGGGCTGTCAGGGTAGTAAAGATGGCTGATGATGTCCCTGAGAATCTTGTCATCGATGTCAAGGCGCAGAGTCAGGTCATCGGGAATTGTCCCCCTCCCCTTTTCTTTTCTGAAATGGAACAGACCGGAATTGTACTTGTCGTCAGCCCTCTTATAGATTCCGCAAAGCTCACGATAGATATTTTCCTTTCCAACCAACCTCTGTAACTGCTCGTACTTTTCGATTCCCCGATCCTCGCCCATGCGAAGGAAAAGAATCCTGTCAATGGTCAGTTGAACAGCATGATTCAGTAATCTACCGGATAACCAATCATTTCGTAAAGCAAGATTTTTGGCAAGGAGCAGTCGCCACCTTTCCATCTCCTTCAGGAACTCATCGTCAACCTCCTGGGTTCCCCTCTTTCCCTTCCTGGTTTCAATGAACTTGTCAAGAGAACCTTTGTACAAAGCATCCTTCGAGAAAATGGAATATATCTCATCCCACTTCTCGACATATTGGTCGAATGTATAGTACATCACTCTTTCCGTGCTTGCCCTGTCATCCTTTTTCGGGCGTTTCTTTAACTCATAAACTGCAAACTCCTCAAAATCAGTAAGAATGGAAATTGGTAATTTTGCACTCCAGGCATACCGTCTCAACTGGAAAGCAGGGTGAATATCCATCTTCACGTTAACCGATGGCTTCTTTGCTTCGACGAAGAACATGCGGGTTCCGGCAAGCGTAAAGCAGTAATCCGGCGCCCTTGTTCCCCCGCCAACCTTGATGGAATCCTCAAAAATAACATCCCTGTATTGTGGCGCTTTCCCCTTTCTATTGTACACATCCCAGCCAAGCGCCTCGAAGAACAGATTGAGAAACTCCTGTTTCAATTGTTCCTCGTTGTAACCTGGCCTCTTGTAGGCTTCAATGTTCCTCTCAAATCGCTCTACCAGCTCATGAATGATCTCTGGAGCTTCGGTCATCAATTTTCCTTCCAAAGGCGGGAAACTGGATTTCTTTATTATTCTTTTCCATCCGGGAATATCCGGCTTTTGGGGGCCATGTTCCAAGTTAGCGAATAAGGAATGAAAGTCGTTGAGAGAGACATAGCATGAGGAACCGAAGGAATGAGGCGTGAAACGCTGAGTTCCGGATGAACACAAAGTGTTCGTCAAGGTTGTGAGTGCTGAGTCAAGGCCGCAGGGCTTGATAAAGCGAATAAGACACCACCTATCATTATTTGACCTATTTCATGTCCAACCAAGTCATTATAGAAGGGTGCATTCCAGATTTATTGGTATTTTCCAGCAGAGCA
>DAOVMN010000458.1 GCA_030630685.1 Thermoplasmata archaeon
AACCACACCCCGGCCTTTACCTCCCTTCGGGTCGGCCCCGATGATCACCGGTTTATCCCTCAGCTCGGGACGGGCTCGGTTCCCCACCGAGGCAAAAAAGGAATCCATGTCTATGTGAAAGATGGTACGGGGCATCCTGTTCTATCGGTTGGGATGATGGTATAAAAGATTTCTTTTCTCTTTTTATTCTCATCCGTTACATCCTTCCACTACCAAACCCTTATCTAACTCCATCATTTCCCCACGTTCATGCGGATGAGAGCTGAATGTGTACCCTGCCAGTTGAGGCGAGCATTGTATGAGGCATCCCTGGTCCCGGGCTCGGACGAGGATGCTGTCATGGCTGCGGCCTGCAAGGTACTAGCTGAAAACTTCCCTCCACCAACAGGGATAAGCAATCACGAGATTTCCACCAGGGTTCACGAAGTGGTGTATCGGGTACTGGGAACACAGGATGCCTATGTGGATATCAAACGCAGAAGTAATCAAGCGGCTCTTAGGCTGCATCCAGAAGTGGAAAGGATGGTGAGGGAGAGTGATGACCCATTCAAAACAGCGCTTTTAGCCTCGGTTGTCGGAAACGTGATGGAATTTGGTATCGAGGGTGTTGCCCCATCTCCGGAACATCTCTCTGAAATGTTTCACCGACTTTACCAGCATGGCCTTCATGTTGACCACACCAATGGGATCCGGCAGAAGATACGGCAGGTTGAGGAGGTGCTGTACATAACCGACAATGCCGGGGAGATCGTTTTCGATGGGCTTCTTATCCGCGAGATAAAAAAGTTTGGTCCAAGGGTCACCCTCATGGTAAGGGGAGAACCCATCATGAACGATGCCACAATGACAGATGTACAGGAATTAGGGCTCGAAAATGTGGCGGATAAGGTTACCACCACCGGCAGCTTCGGGGTTGGGGTCGTACTTTCGCGAGCACCCAAGAAGGTTAAGGACGAGATATTCAATGCAGAATTCATCATAGCCAAAGGGATGGGTAACTACGAGGCCTTTGCGGATGTGGAACTCCCGCCCACTGCGTTCCTCCTGAGGACCAAGTGCAGGCCGGTCGCAGAGGACATCGGGTTCCCGAAGGGGGTCAATGTGGCGTATCTTAGAGAATAGTTTTAAAATCACTCCAGCCCGATCTCCAGCCAGGCCTCCGTAAACCTGTCCACCACCTCATCAGGGAAACTCTCCCTATAGGTAACGAGCGTTTCGATGACCTTTTCCCATTCCATTATGCTGTAGTACCGCATCTTCCCTTTCTTCTCGTCCACCACCCGACCGGCCACAATATACCCGTGAATTGATCTCACAAGGATCTTCAATGGTCTGGTTTCGTTAGGGGTGTATTTGATTATTCTGGAATAAACCACATTTCCATCCACGAACACCTCAAGAAGATATTCCCCTCCCTCCAAATCTTGGAACCGGAAATACCCCCTCTCGTTTGTCATAGTGGTCAAACGCATGGGCCGGCGCACTGGAGTATCATCAGGATCCGGTCTTTTATTGTTTTGTCCATCCGGAGTTCTTCTTCCCCCCTTCCAGGAGTCCTCACATGGCTTACCCTCCTTTCTCTGATTTCCCGGACGGCCCTGGAAATCCCTGTTCATTTGTTCCTCGCCACGCGTGCCTTTGCGAGATTCGCCATCCTCCCTTTCCGGATAATCATTATCGTCACAAGGCATGGGACGCGGGAGGACCAGTGAAACGGTAACCCCGGCTCCTGCAATGGGCTTCTCTGTTTCCGAGTCCAAAACCTGTCCGGATAACCCGCTTTCAGAGGAGGCATAGGTGTTCTTATCATCCTCTGAGGTTCTGTTATACTCATCGCCCCCGAGGGAGAGGGCCGGGTATGCAACTGCTGAGAGGCCTACGAAGATCAGCGCTAGGACGATCAAAGAGACCAGTGATGTTTTTGCTCTCGGGGTCGAATTCATTTTCATGATATCCCTCGATTCTCGGTCGATGGAGAAACGAACAACAGGGAGTTTATTAATAGTTTCTG
>DAOVMN010000282.1 GCA_030630685.1 Thermoplasmata archaeon
GCATCCTCAGCTTCGACATACACATTGTTTATGCCATTGCCACTTTCCACAACGTGTGCATCGAAAGTTATGTTTAAGAGCTCATCGGGCACAAGTTCTGGGAATTCCCACCAAAATTCTTGATAAACTGGGCACCAGTTATCATAGTATGGAGGTGGAATACTTGCGCTGCCCTCAATGTAGCCTAAACTGCAGTTCAGCACATCCATAGCTACTATGCCAGTCAGGTTAGTGCTGTTGCCATCGTTGTGTACTGCGATCTTAAATGTCACATTGTCGCAGACCTTTGCATCGTCTATTTCCTTCCTGTATTCACTATCCGGCTCAGCCTTATATTTCACCCATTTCTCCATCTCCACGCTTGCTATGACAGGTGGAAATGGTGTTTCGTCACATGCATCACCTATGCCATCACCATCGCTGTCTTTTTGATCCGGGTTCCAATCATCAGGGCAGTTGTCACAGACATTGCCTACATCATCACCGTCAGTATCTGCCTGGTCTGGATTGTAAGTGTCCGGGCAGTTGTCAACTCCTTCACAACAAGTACACGTCGGACAAAGTTCATCACACCAGCCATCGTCATCGTCATCCGGGTCGTTCCAATACGCATAAATATCGTCCGAGCAGGTTATCCCTTCCTTCACGCATGTCTCTTCAACAACATGCACTTCAGATCCACAAGCGTCATGTTCTGGCTCCAGAGCACCCGGGCTGTACTCCTTCACAATAGTATTGTGCACCCATGAACAATATTCATAACCAAGACAATCATCAGGAAGACCACAGGTATTCGTTGCATCTGATATGCCCACACATTTATCCACTGCATCGTCCACACAATCGCCATCGGTATCCGCTTCTGTGCAACAGGGGCCGATCAATGGATGATCATCTCCACCAGTTAGTATATTCCCATTAGAGTTATACGGAAGCATAGTATCACCAAGTCCATCCAGGGGCTCGTCCAAATCCTCACCAGTGTAATCGCTCCAGTAGTTTCCGCCAAGGTAAGGTCCGCCGACGATGTTTGTGCCTTCGGTTTTCGCGATGTTCCATGTGTTGGTTCCATCGTCGTAGGCGTTATTTGGATTGTCGAAGTAGTTGTTGTAGATGGCGTTTTCGCTGCATGAGGTCAGGTAGATGCCTAATCCGCCATTGTTCGATATAGTGTTGCCGGTGAGAGTGCCATGACTCGAAGAACGTAGCTGGATGCCACCATTGCCATTGTTAATGATCTCCGCATCACGAATGACCACATCTCCTTCGGCGAGGATACCCCATCCGGCGTTATTGTGTATATTGCTGTCAGTGCCTTGGATGACGACATCGACCTCCCAAGACGCCAATGCCATTGCCCCCGTTGTTGCGAACTTTTGCATTCTCCAGAAAGAGAGTATCTTCGCCACCACACACGATGCCAGAACCTCCGTTATCCTCCACCACGAAGTTTGGCGGGAGCGAGACGCCATCCATACCCCTGATACCACCCTTGCCGTTCTTGTTGACGCTGCTCATCGCGCCGTTATGAATGTCCACCTTGCCTAATCCTGTCCAGATGCCCCACCCGCCGTTGTCATGGATCTCGGTACCTGTACCCTGGATGAGGACATCACCCCCAAACTGGGCGTAAATACCATTACCCCCGTTGTTGGTGATTTCGTTGTCCGTGCCTTGGATGACGACATCGCCGCCCTTCCCGACGATGTCGCCCCCTCCGGTTTCAATACCATGACCTATATTGCTACGGACCTTTACATTCTCCAGAAAGAGAGCATCTTCGCCACCACCATAAATGCCAGGACCGCCGTTATCCTCCACCACGAAGTTTGGCGGGAGCGAGACGCCATCCATAGCCCTGATACCACCCTCTCCCTTCTTGTTGATGCTGCTCATCGCGCCGTCACGAATGTCCACCTTGCCTAATCCTGTCCAGATGCCCCACCCGCCGTTGTCATGGATCTCGGTACCTGTGCCTTTGATGGTGACATCACCCCCAAACTGGGCGTAAATTCCATTACCCCCGTTGTTGGTGATTTCGTTGTCCGTGCCATGGATGTAAACATCGCCGCCCTTCCCGACGATCTCGCCCCCTCCGGTGTAAATACCATGACCTATATTGTTGCGGACTTTTACATTCTCCAATAAGAGAGGATCATCGCCACCACAATAAATGCCAGGACCGCCGTTGTCATCCACGACGAAGTTTGGCGGGAGCGAGACGCCATTCATACCCATGATACCTCCCTCTCCATTCCTGTTGATGCTACTCATCGCGCCGTCACGAATCTCCACCTTGCCTAATCCTGTCCAGATGCCCCAAGCGCCGTTGTCGTGGATCTCGGTGGTGCCTTCGATGATGACATCCCCGTTCAAGGTGATTATCCCATAACCGCCATTATGAACAATCTCGTTGCCGGTTCCCTTGATGACAAGATCACCTATTTTCTCATCGAAACCAAGTGCGGCGTTTATTCCATCGCCCAGGTTATCACGGATGATGGTGCTTTCCAGCGAGAGAGTTGCCTCATGATCACTGTTAAATAATATCCCGATATTATTGCCCGTGACTAAATTCTGAGAGATAGAGCATGAGTGTACGGTACTGGCAATATAAATCCCCACCTTTCCCTGGCCCGTGCCCCCCTTGATAGTGAATCCCTGTATTTTTACATTCTCTGATTCCACCTGTATTGTATGCTCATTCACGTTTGCTGCCTCGATGACTGTGTCAGAAGGATTGCCGGAGGATGACTCAATTGTCAGCTCTTTGTCAACAACGACGTTCTCCTTCGTTTCCAGCTCGGTATAATCAGGGTCAACGGTTATTGTATGCCCATCTATGGTATCAGGATCGTCTATCGCGTCCTGGATGGTATCAAAATCTTCAACTGTGTCTATGTTGTGTACGGGCGCGCCAGCAAGAGGAGCGAAAATACAGAACTTCTTTACTTCCACGCCGACGATGTTGTTTGCGGTATCCAGTTTCCTTGTGCCGTTCCATGGGTCATCACCCTTGCCCTCGTCCCAAGCGGTGCCGTATTGCTTCCAGAAATGCTTCCACACTTTCAATGTCTCTTCGTTTACATCTTTAACGTCCTTATCATCGTAATGGAAATCGAGAAATAGCGTTGTATCTGCGCTGAGGTTCCAAATCTGCACGTATTTTGAGATGCTCTGTCTTGTTGTTGGATATTCGGGTGGTTTGGGAGGTTCTGGCGGGTCCTCCACTCCTCTTATCATGAAAATCCCATGATAATCGTAGATGCTTATCTTTGTTGGATGTTTGCTTCCAAATGTGTTCTCGTCGAACTGGTTGTTTTCGGAGCTGCTACCCAGGTACATGTCCCATGAATTCTTGTTATCGGTGTCCCTGCTAATCAAATTCTCGGTGATGCTGTTGTTGATAGAATACGAGAGATAAATTCCGTATCTTTCGTTACGAGATATGCGATTGTTTTCACACAAATTGTTGTCCGAACGATACAGAGAAATGCCATCATCGAGATTGTTCGATACGTTGTTATTGATGAACGTGTTGTTGCCCGAGTTCCTCAGGTAGATGCCGTCATCGCCGTTGTTCGATACGGTGTTGCCTGTGAGCCTGTTGTTGCTCGTAGAACCCAGGTAGATGCCGTCGCCGTTGTTCGAGTTAGCGATGTTGTTCGTTAGCTCGTTGTTGCTCGAATAATCCAGGTAGATGCCGTAGTCGCTGTTCGAGTTAGC
>DAOVMN010000035.1 GCA_030630685.1 Thermoplasmata archaeon
CCCGGCGTCCATCTCCTACTGGAGGGAGCGGTACTTCCTGGGGCGTGTCCTCGAGAACTACAAGGGTTCGGTGTACATTGTCCAGGGCTTCCAGGACTGGAACGTCGATCCCCACATGGCCGTTCCCGTGATCAACCAGCTCCGGGAGGCTGGCATCGAGGCCAAAGGCCTCTTCGGCCAGTGGACGCACGACTATCCCGATCGACAGGACAAGCACGACGAGCGCACCAGGGCCCAGGATAGGGGGACCGAGGCCTTCCCCTACATGACGAGGTATGACTGGATGCAGGACCTGCTGGAGTGGTTCACCTACTATCTCAAGGAGGAGGGGCCGAAACCCGACCTGCACGTTGAGGTGCAGGACAATCTTGGCGGGTGGCGCATCGAGGAGAGCTATCCCGCCCACAACACAGAGGTGTTCGAGCTCCACCTTGGGAGCGAGCTTCAGCACGTTTCTGGAGGTACCATCCTGACAGGGAGCAACTACGGCGAGTCAGGCACCTCGACCGAGATCGTTTTCGAGACCGAGCCCTTCGAGGAAGAGCTGCGGTTCGGCTACCTGCCCCAGTTCCACGTGACGGTGACACCCACAGGGAACGGAGGCCAGATCTATGCGCTTCTGGAGGATTCGGTCGATGGCATCCATCTGGGCCACGCCATCATGGACCTGCGCTACTATCAGGGCGGGGACGAGCATCATGTCCTGGTTCCCGGTGAACCCATCACCGCCCTCATGGAATTCATGCCCATGGACATCGTACTGCCTGCTGGTCACGGCCTAAGGCTGACCCTGCTTCCCACCGGGGAGGATTACGTGAACACCGCCACCAGCTACCCGGTCGACATCCACGTCGATGATGACAGCGTGCTGCGCCTGCCCCTGGTGGACAGGGATGAGAAGCGGTATTTCACACCGCCTGTCTGGTACGAGGACCTCGAGGGATAGGATCACGGCGGATGCGGCTGGATCATCGCGGGGACGACTCCCCCTCCCCCCCCCAGGTTGCGTTCACCTTCGGTTCCCAGGGTCCCGTGTCAATAGTGTGCGGGGCATTCTTCGATCATTTCTCGGCGGTGCCGATGGTTTGGAGGCCAGGGGATGCACATTCCCGGAACGTGTTGTGGGAGTGCGTAGGGGGGGAGGATCGCGGCGTCCACAGGACGCGCGTTTAGACACGGTTCCTGGGTGGGTGGGATGACGCTGTGGATCACACCGCAGGTGTGTTTCCGGTGTCGGGCGTCAATGATGATCCTCACACGGTATTACACCACAAGGGCTGTGGGACAAAATTAATTTGGATCCATCCAAAACATGTTATGCCATAATGTCGTGCAGAAGTTGCACGTGTCCACTCGTTCATCCCGTCTTTGAGGGACAGTCCATCCGTGGGGTGACATCGAGTCGCCATGGAGAAACAGATGCGTCAGATCATGCATAGGTTTTTATACTAATTGCAGAGCCTCAGTTAGTAATAGAGGCCTTTAGTAACATAAGGACCACTATACCAAACAAGGACGTATATAATATGGACAGAGATAGATACGATAGACGAGGAGGAGGACGTGGCGGCGGCTACGATCGCCCACCTCGTGAGATGCACACGATCACTTGTGCTGATTGTGGGCAAGAAGCTGAAGTTCCTTTTAAGCCGGATGGTACCAGGCCCGTCTACTGCCGGGAATGTTACCAAAAACATCGACCGAGAAGGTTCTAGTAACGGAATGCGCAGGAAAGCCCAAGGCGGTTTTTCTTTTTCAGAATAGGAAAGAAGTGTTAATGAAACGAGTTGTGATTTTTTTCTGAGGTCTGCTTAGATTTACAGTTAGTCACACTTCAGGGCATTTCTTTCTTATCCTCTTTTTTTATTTTTATTTTTTATCTCCTCTCTTTTCACTTATCTCCTCTCTTTTCACTTGCTCCTCTCTTTTCCATAGTTCTGTTGTTTACGTGAGATGTTTGGCAATCAGGCACTATAGCCGAGTTATTTTGATATCATCAAAGGCCTCACAGTGGGAAAACCTTAAAACTATAAGCCAAACCCTCAAGGCAGCACTTCCGAGACTTTTTAACACCACATCTACATCTGGTGGTACCTATGCAGGTTAACGAGATACTTTTGAACAGGAACGTCGCCCCCGAGGTCTTCGAGATGAGGGTGTACTGTCCCGATGTGGCTAAAAAAATTAAACCAGGCCAGTTCATTATAATCAGGGTAATCGAGGAGGGAGAGAGGATCCCACTTTCGGTCGGGGACTATGATCCAGAGAAGGGTACACTGGACCTGTTGATCCGGGAGATCGGCGTCACAACAAAACGTCTTGTACAGATGGATGTAGGCTCGGTTATCCCGGATATCGTGGGTCCCCTTGGAAGGCCCACCGAGATCCTTGAAATCAAGCACCTGATGTGCGTTGGGGGCGGTGTGGGTATCGCGCCGGTTAACGTGGTTGCAAAAGCCTACCGGGCACAGGGCACCCATATCACCACCATATTCGGGGCCCGGAGCTCCAATCTCCTTGCTTGGAAGGACAGGGTCTTGGACGTATCGGATGAGACCATAATTACCACGGACGACGGCTCGGAAGGCATAAAGGGCGTGGTCACGGTGGCATTGGAGGAGGAGATCACCTCTGGAAGACCCATAGACCTCGTGTTCATCGCAGGCCCCGCTATCATGATGAAGTTCGTGGCAGAAGTGACCAAGAAGTACAACGTCTCTTCCATAGCGAGCCTGAACCCCATCATGGTGGACGGCACCGGCATGTGCGGAGGCTGCAGGGTAACGGTTGGAGGGGTCACCAAATTCGCCTGTGTAGATGGTCCCGACTTCGATGGCAATGCCGTGGATTTCGATGAACTCTTAGCACGACAGCGCACTTACATAGTGGATGAAAAGGAGGCGTTAGAAAGGGCCTATGCGTCAGGAGAGATACTCACCCCTGAAAAGCATAAGTGCAAATTGGAAGAGCAGTGCAGGGAGGGGGCCGAAGCATGGAAATGAAGGAACGGCTCAAGATTCCAAGGCAGAAGATGTCTGGGCAGGACCCTAAGGAACGGATCCATAATTTCCAGGAGGTTCCCACAGGGCTTACCGAGGAGCAGGCCATCTTAGAGGCCAACCGCTGCCTGCAGTGTAAGCATCAGCCCTGTATCAAAGGGTGTCCGGTCAAGGTCAAGATACCCGAGTTCATATCCCTCATGGCCCAGGGCAAGTTCATGGAGGCCGCCTGGAAGATCAAGGAGACCAATTCCCTTCCAGCGGTGTGCGGACGGGTATGCCCACAGGAGATCCAATGCGAGGTGGAATGCGTTCGAGGAAAGACGGGAGAACCTGTGGCTATCGGGTACCTGGAGCGCTTTGCTGCGGACTATGAGAGAAACCAGGGGAAGATCGTTATACCTGAGAAGGTACCCACAACCGGCAAGAAGGTTGCTGTGGTTGGTAGCGGTCCGTCCGGCCTGACTGCAGCAGGGGATCTCATTAAACTGGGACATGAAGTGGTAATCTTCGAGGCACTGCATAAACCAGGTGGTGTGCTGGTCTATGGTATCCCTGAGTTCAGACTTCCCAAGGAGATCGTGTTCGCGGAAGTAGACTACCTCAAGAAACAGGGTGTCGAGCTCAAACTCAATAAAGTCATCGGGCAAGCCCGTACCATAGATGAATTCATGACAGAGGACGGATTCGATGCCGTATTCATTGGGGTGGGAGCGGGGCTTCCAATATTCATGAAGATACCCGGCGAGAACCTTATCGGTGTGTACTCGGCAAACGAATATCTCACACGTGCGAACCTCATGAAGGCCTATCTCAAGGATAAGGCGGACACGCCGATCATCAAGGGAAGGAACGTTACCGTGATAGGAGGGGGAAACGTGGCCATGGACAGCCTGCGAACCGCCCTACGTTTGGGTGCCGATAACGCCTACTGTGTGTACAGGCGTACCAGGACCGAGATGCCCGCACGGAACGAGGAGATCGAGCATGCCGAACAGGAGGGGGTGAAGTTCAATTTCCTCAGGAACCCGGTCCGTATCATCGGCGACGATAACGGATGGGTAAAGGGCATGGAGGTAATGAAAATGAAGTTAGGGGAGCCGGATTCATCATGCAGGAGAAGACCTGTGCCAATCCCTGGTTCCGAGTACATCATAGAAACGGATGTTGTGATCGTGGCCATCGGTGCCGGACCCAACCCACTCCTCACCTCAACTATGAAGGACCTAAAGCTCAACAGGTGGGGCTACATCGTCGCGGATGAGGTGGGGCGCACGTCTAAACCAGGGGTATGGGCAGGAGGCGATATAGTCACCGGTGCGGCCACGGTCATTCTTGCTGCAGGGGCAGGAAAGAAAGCCGCCCAATCAATCCACGAATGGCTCATGCAGGAACCGGGCAAGGATGGGGAAAGGGAATGGCCGTTTGACCTTTGAGAAGAACATGAATCAAAGCTATTGATCGTTTTCACCTTGATTTCGAGGTAGATCACAATCTGTTCTCACTTCTTTCTTTTTTTATTTCCCTTTATGTTTTCTGTTAAATCGAGATATCTTTTTGTATCTCGATTTTCCGTTACTCATCTTTCGATCGAAGGCCAATCAATAACAATCTTTCTATGAAAAAACTCATTTTTAGTGAGTTTCTAAAGATATTTAAGCATCGAAACTATTAAATAAATTCTCTGATAACGCCCGACAGACCATTCGATATTACCACTGCCCGATATTTCATATAAATTGGCCTATAGAGTTGGTTACAACGATTTACATGAGCGGAACGAAGTTAGAAGAAAATAGTAACAAAAAATAACATATAATGCATCAATAATCGATTGAGAAGGGGTACAGGAATGACCAATGAAACAGCAGACATGGATGACCGGTTGAGGGATATCATTGAACAGCACGATTCGGATGTAAAGAATCTGATACCCATCCTTCAGAGCGTGCAGGAGGCATATAGTTACCTTCCCGCTGCCGCAATATCCGCCATTTCCGACAGGCTCCATATCTCTGAGGATGTGATATTCGGTGTGGCCACTTTCTACACACATTTCAAGTTTACCAAACCTGGTGAGCATATAATCAAGATTTGTCTCGGGACCGCGTGTTTCGTGAAAGGAGCGGAAAACCTTCTGGAGATATTGAAAGACCGCCTGCAAATCGAGCCTGGCCAGACCACCCCGGACAACAGTATCTCACTGGAGAGGGTGGCCTGTCTCGGCTGCTGTGCTCTGGCCCCAACCATCGTGTTGGACAACGAGGTGTATGGGAAGATGAGTTCTCTGAAACTGTCCAAGATCATTGATGATTTACTGGAAGAAAAAGGAAAGAAGAAAGAGGAACAGAGAATCGAGAAAAACTCGGATCTAGAAAAGCCCGAAGAAAAAACCCGAGGAGTTGAGGAATCAAAGGGACAAGTGCCATCTGGAACCACGGAGGGTAAGACATGAAATTCATACTCTGTGTGTGCCAGGGCACCGGCTGTATGTCTTCCAGCTCTCACAAGATCACCGAGGCCCTTCTGCGAGAGATTAAGGAGAGGGGTCTCGAAAAGGATGTCGAGGTCAAGCTCACGGGTTGCCACGGTTTCTGCCAGCGAGGCCCCATCGTTGTCGTAGAGCCCGAGGGAACCTTTTACTGCGGTGTCGAACCTGCGGATGCCGCCGAGATGGTAGAGGAGCATATCGTTGGCGGGAGAGCTGTCGAGCGGCTCTTCTATACAGACCCTGTTACAGAAGAAAAGATCAGGTACTACCGGGACATTCCCTTCTACAGAGAGCAGCAGAGGTTGATACTTCGGAATTGCGGGCATATCAACCCGGAGGACATAGAAGACTATCTAATTCATGAAGGATACGAGGCGCTTCGCAAAGCGCTAACAGAGATGACACAGGAGGGGATCATCCGTGAAATAACGAAATCTGGGCTGCGTGGACGAGGAGGTGCGGGTTTCCCCACAGGTATCAAATGGAAGTTCTGCCGTGAGGCTGAAGGGCACGAAAAGTATATGATCTGCAATGCAGACGAAGGCGATCCCGGTGCATTCATGGACCGCAGCACGCTGGAGGCAGACCCCCACAGTGTACTTGAAGGTATGATTATCGCGGGCTATGCCATCGGTGCCGGGCATGGCTACATCTATGTGCGAACAGAGTACCCGCTTGCCATCCTCCGCCTTCATATTGCAATAAGGCAGGCCCGGGAAAAGGGCTTCCTTGGGAAGGACATACTGGAATCCGGCTTCGATTTCGATCTCGAGATCATGGAAGGTGCGGGTGCCTTCGTGTGTGGTGAGGAAACAGCATTGATCGCCTCGATCATGGGAGAAAGGGGGATGCCCCACTCGCGCCCGCCCTTCCCTGCCCAGAAAGGTCTCTGGGGAAAGCCCACCAACATCAACAACGTGAAAACCCTGGCAACAGTACCTTCGATAATCCTGAAAGGTGCGGAATGGTATTCCTCCATCGGCTCGGAGGACACCAAGGGAACCGCGGTCTTTGCCCTCACAGGCAAGATACGGAATTCCGGGTTGGTCGAGGTACCCATGGGGACCACCCTGCGGAAGATCATCTTCGACATCGGCGGCGGGATACCCGACGGAAAGCGGTTCAAAGCCGTACAGACCGGCGGTCCATCAGGAGGTTGCCTGCCCGAGGAGGCCCTGGACTTTATCGTGGACTTCGAATCCCTGAAAAAAGCGGGTACCATCATGGGCTCGGGCGGTATGATAGTCATGGACGAGGACACCTGTATCGTGAATATTGCCCATTACTTCCTCTCCTTTACTCAGGAGGAGTCCTGCGGCAAATGTGCTCCCTGCCGCATAGGTACGAAGCAGATGCTCGATATACTGGGCCGGATAAAGGAAGGAAAAGGCACGATGAAGGACCTGGACGAACTGGCTGCATTGGCATGGACGATCCAGAACGCCTCCCTATGTGCTCTGGGACAAACCGCCCCCAATCCCGTGCTGACCACATTACGCTATTTTAGAGAAGAATTTGAGGAGCACATCCAAGAAAAACGCTGCAGGGCACTGGTCTGCAAATCCCTTATCAGCTATGTGATCTCTGAGGAGAAATGCATTGGGTGCGGGGCATGCCAGAGGCGTTGCCCCACGGGTGCCATTTCCGGATCGGGCCGAACCGTGAAGCCCACTACCAAAGGCAAATCTGTTAGGGAAACCCGTGTTATCGATCCGAAGATCTGCGTCCGTTGTGGTCTCTGTATCGAAGCCTGTCCACCAAAGGTCAGGGCCATATCAAAGGTCTCACCCGCCATACCAGATACTTCCAATGCCGGATCAGGAGGTGAGACTTCATGAACCTCACTATCGATGGTGTAGATGTTCCCTTCAGGCAGGGACAGACCATTCTGGAGGCAGCCAGGGAAGCGGAAATCTATATCCCCGCCCTCTGCGCTCACAAGGATCTCCCGGCATTCGGGGCATGCAGACTCTGCATCGTGAAGGTGGACGACATGAGGGGGTTCCCGCCTTCCTGTACGACACCCGCCACTGACGGCATGGTGGTGCACACCGAGGACGACGAGGTGATGCAACTCCGGCGAAACGTCATGAAGCTTATTCTCACCGAACATCCTCATTCCTGTATCGTATGTGACCTTCGGGATAAATGCGAAAAGCAACGCGGTGGACCTGTGAAGGCGGGCCGGATAACAGGTTGCTCCATGTGCCCGAATCGACCCACCTGCGAGATTCGCCAGGTTTGTGATTACCTGGGCATGGCGGACATGGATATCCCCATGGAGTACAAACACCTTCCCTTGGAAAGATATGACCCATTTTTTGACAGGGACTACAACCTCTGTATTCTGTGCGGGCGGTGTGTGCGTACCTGCCAGCAGGTTAGAGGCGTGGGGGCCATTGCCTTTACCAAACGCAGCCATGAAACAAAGGTGGGAACGATATTCGGGCGCACCCATCTTGAAGGATTGTGTCGTTTCTGCGGCGCCTGCATCGATGCCTGTCCCACCGGGGCGCTGTCTGCGAAAGGGAGTAAATGGCATGGTAAACCGGATACGGTCACAGGCTCCCTGTGCGCTTTCTGCTCTGTGAACTGCTCCATGATCCTTGAGGAAAAATGGGGTCGGGTGATGGCTGCGGTACCGGATCGAGAGAAGGGCGTCAGCAGAGGCTATGCATGCGTGTACGGCAGATTCTGTATCCCGGCCTTTGTCAATGGCCCTCGGCGTCTACGCTATCCCCTTATCCGCAAGGGTGGAAAGCTTGCCCCGGTTTCCTGGGAAAGGGCATTCCGATTCATTGGTGATTCGCTCAAGAGATTCTCCCCGGAGGAGATAGGATTTCTGATTTCACCTTACCTTACAAATGAAAGTGCCTACCTGATCCAGCGATTTGCCAGGGAGGTAGTGGGATGTCACAATATAGATATCCTTTCTCCATTTGGAAGGGTTGTGATGCAGTTCCTGGCAGATAACGGCGAGGTTGCGTCTGTATTGGCTACCCTGCAGGATGTGGAAGAAGCGGACTGGTTGATGCTGGTAAACAATGATATCGTCTTCAGTCATCCTGCCATCCCTGTGAGCGTGCACAAGGCACGGGAGCGTGGTGCCAATATAATCATCGTGGACGAGGAGAAGAATGATCTGGATGTGGAATCCGACATGCATGTTCGTATCGAGCCTGGTTCCATAAGGACATTTTTCGGAGGGCTGCTGAAGGTACTGATGGAAAATATGAAGGGAAAAGAATCTGAGACTATCGAGGGACTCGACAACCTGCGGAACTCGCTGGAGGGTATTACCTATGAATGGGCTGCGAAACTGACAGGTGTTCCAAAGGAACGATTCCAGGAGATTGTCGAGATATTGTTGTCCTCGAAAAAAGGCGTGATCATGCTGGGCTCCCGGATACTGGAGGACCCGGAACCATACCAGATTCTCGCGGGGATACGCAACATCATGGTCCACCTAAGCATGGAACGGAGCTTCCTGCCATTGCTGGAAGAGGGAAATATCAAAGGGGTATGTAATGTAGGCTGTCTCTCTGGTTTCAAGCCGGGGTACAAGAAAGAACGGATTCGGGTCATGGATTTTCCCAGAATGATGGCTGGGATTCGCCACGGGGACGTGAAGGCTCTCTTTGTTTCCGAAGGCACCTTATCCCCGGAATCCGTGCGTGGAGTAAAGTTCCTGGTCCTCTCGGAGATCTACCCATCGGACCTGGATGGCATGGCGGATGTTATACTGCCGTCTGCAGCCTTTACCGAGGAGGAGGGGCATTACATCTCCCTTGAAAACCGTGAATGGAAACTGGAAAGGGCTGTGGATCCACCCGGCATGGCCATGCCCGAATGGAAAATAGCGATGGGACTGGCACAGTCTTTCGGAGGCGAGGGTTTTGATTATGATTCGGTCGATGATATCCACCAGGAGATATCTGAGGCCATCTCGTCCTATACGGATGGGGAGCGGCCTTCATTCCCGTCCAACCGAAGATTGATCCCTCTCAAGGAGCTGTGGCGGATTAACATTGGCGAATATCCTCCGCAGGTGGCTCATTTCCGTGGCATGCCGGTTCACGAATTGGTGAAAGACCTGCGCATTTACCTTGAAGCAAATAACCGGATACCCAAGGAGAAACCCTCGGAACGAACCGGGGCAACACCAACTCTCGAGGGGGGAGGGATATGAGCGGGGACTACAGAATTGTGGAAAAACATGAAGTGGTACCCAACGTCCATAAACTGGTTATTAGGGACCCACGCATAGCCCGCCGCGCCCGGCCCGGGCAGTTTGTGCTGCTCATGTCTTCAGAGAAAGGAGAACGCATACCCTTCACACTCTCGGATTGGGATGTGGAGAAGGGAACAATAACCCTGTACGTACTGGAGCTCGGGATCTCCACCATGAAGCTCGTGGGTCTAAGAAAGGGTGACTCCCTCTTCAGCTTAGCGGGTCCATTGGGTCAACCTGCCATTATCAAGAAATTCGGTACAGTGGTCCTTGGAGGCGGCTGTTTCGGGATCGGAGGGATATATCCCATAGCAAAGGCCCTGAAGGCTGCAGGGAACCATGTGGTCGCAATCATCGAGGCGCGAAGCAACTATCTCCTTTTCAACAGGGAAAATCTCCGATCTGCGGCAGACGAGTTCTACGTGACCACCTCGGATGGTTCTGAGGGAATGAAAGGGCATGTTCAGGACAGGTTGATCGCCCTTGTAGAGGAAGGAAAGAAGTTTGATAGGGCCTATTTCATGGGCTGCACGTTCATGCTGATGGAGTGTGCGGAGGCCACCCGTCCATATTCCATCCCTACCGGTGTGGCACTGAACGCGATCATGGTGGACGGCACAGGTATGTGCGGCTGCTGCCGGGTTACGGTTGATGGTCATATGAGGTTCGTATGCGTGGATGGTCCGGAAATGGACGGGCACAAGGTGGACTGGGAGGAACTTTTCACAAGGAAACGCGTTTATCGGGAAGAAGAGGCAGTAGCCTATCAGTCCCATGTGTGCAGGGCATTGAGCGGTTATGAGATGCGGGAAGGGGGTGAGGAGTGATGCCCAAGCAGGATATCAGGGTGAAGATGCCCGAACAGGCACCAGAGGTGCGTGCAAGGAACTTCGAAGAGGTGCCCTATGGCCTTACCGTGGAGCTCGCCATGGCCGAGGCCGAGCGGTGTCTCAACTGCCGAAAACCGCTCTGCATGACGGGCTGCCCCGTGGGTGTGAAGATCCCAGAGTTCATTGCTTTGATAAAGGAGGAGGAGTTCGCGGCTGCCGCGAGGAAGGTTAAGGAAACCAATTCCCTTCCAGCGGCATGCGGGCGGGTGTGCCCTCAGGAGACACAGTGCGAAGCAAGGTGCGTCCTCGGGAAGAAATCCGAACCAATCGCCATCGGTTACTTGGAACGGTTCTGTGCTGACTATGAACGGGAGAATGATCTTACATTACTACCCGAACACGCGACATTCACAGGTAAAAAGGTGGCGATCATCGGTTCGGGACCATCTGGACTTACCGTGGCCGGAGATCTCATAAAACTGGGACATGAAGTGGTAATCTTCGAGGCCCTTCACAAGCCTGGCGGTGTACTCACCTATGGCATCCCTGAATTTC
>DAOVMN010000274.1 GCA_030630685.1 Thermoplasmata archaeon
GAGCACAACGATATTTTGGAGTCCATTATCCGCCATCCCCTTCATGACCTCGTAGGCCAGGCTGCGAAGGGTATCGAAGCTCAGGGTAACCGAGCCCGGGAAGTGCAGGGTAGACTGGATCATCCCATAGCCAATGGTCGGGGCGATCAGCACCTTGGCCTTCCCTTCGAGCACCTTGACAATCCCTTCCGCCACATAGACCGGTTGAAGGGTATCCGTGGAGAGCGGGAGGTGGGAGCCGTGCTCCTCCAGTGCACCTACCGGGATGATCACTACGGTCTTTTCATCCCGGAACTCATCGAACTCCTTGGAACTAAGCTCCTCCATCAGTACCATACTCCTCGCTCCTCGGCTCTATTCCCATAAAATTTCCATGTTAAATCTTCAGCTTTCCTATCTCGACAATGAGCTCGTTATCTATCTCCACGGTCGGGGTGCGAACTATCCCCTCTATGTCCATTCCAGCCCTGACCCTGCCGCCAAAGGTGTAATTTCCCCCAAAACCGATGTGGATGGTGCCAAGGGCCTTCTCATCCTCAAGGATATTACCGATTATCTTTGACCTGGGATTCATCCCGATACCGAACTTTGCGATGTTGTAGGCATTCTTCGGCTCCTTGAGCTTCTCCGATGATTCCTTAAAGATCGCCTCCACCTTTTCACTTCCCTCCCCCTCGAACTTTACCGCAAGGCCCTTCTTGATATCCACAGTGATGGGCTCCTTTACCTTCTCCATGAACGCCCCATCAACCACAAGCTTACCGGAGGCTGTCCCCTCGACCGGTGCAATGAATATCTCCCCTGCCGGCAAATTGGTATAGCCCCCCTTCTTCCTGCAGATTCCCGTGTCCTCGAGCACCCATTTTCTTCCCTCGATGCTGAAGCTCAGGTCCGTTCCCGGGGTGGTAGTAATGTGCACCTTTTTCCGATTCTTCAGGGGTCTGGACATATTCTTAATGCTCTTCTGAATCTCCTTGAAGTCCGCGGTCATGCCTCCGGAGGACATCATCCCCCTGGTGATGCCAGGCATGGTGGCGATGCGGGTGCCCGCCTTTGTGGCAAGCTTTCTTGCACGTGTATGTGTGAGGGAATAGGTGGTGGGGGCAAAAACCACATCTGCGGTCTTCATGAGCTCCCCGACCATTTTAATGGGCTCTTCCCCCATCCTTGCGGCGGGCGGCATAACCGCAAGCAGCACCTTCGGGGCTATCTCCAAGGCAGCCTCGAATAGTGCTTCCCCTATCTTCCTCTTACCGGTATCTGTGATTATGACGACGGATTCCCTGGACTTTACGCCCATGCAGACGTTTACTGCGGTTCTTGCACCATCCATAAGAGGCATACTTTCACCTCGAGACGTGCGGCTAAAGGATTGAGGTTGATTAAATACTTTCCTGAAAACTTAATGAAAACGCTTCCTCCTCATCCCTCACCGGCGTGACAAAAAGCAGCATCAAGGCACCTCAGGGCGCTCCGGTTTCAGGATTGGTAAGGCGGCATCTGGTATGCTTTCCTTCCTTCTTGAGGTAGAGAACCCCCCTTCCGATGAGCTTCTTGACATTGTAATTAACCGTCTGGGGCGTGAAACCGATGAGTCTGGCTATCTCCCTTTGACCGATGGAGGGATTGGCCCTGATCACCTCTATGATCTTCTCTTCGACCGAGGAGAGACCGGTGATCCTTGCGCCCCTTGGATAAAACCGCCTGTACTTTCCGTCCTTCACGGATTTTATGAAACGCCCCCTCTCGAGGGTGTGAAGATGGTAGGCAAGCGCACCATTCTTCAGTCCAAGCTCCTTCATCAACGATGTGAAGGTGATCCCTTCCCTGGCATTGATAAGGGCGATGATATTGCGTCTGTTCTCATTCTCCATGAGCCTGTCCCTGGACAGGGTGGAATAAAGTGGAACGACCAGAAACCTTAGGAGTGCGTATCTGCGCCCCTCTCCGGAAAGCAGGTACACAATGACGAGGAGCCCGATACCACCAAGAAGGATTAGGCTCTCCCCTTCCGGATCTATGGGACCGGTCTTTTGCTTGATTTCCGCTTCTGAATCATCAATGTAATAAAGGTCCCCCGAGGATTGGGACATGTCCACCCAGACCACCCGAGCTGCACCTCTATTGTCCACCGAGATCTCCGGGGTAATGGATGCCCGCCTCAGGGCTGTGACCCTCGAGTTATTCTCGATGATCCCTCCATTCCCATCTATGATGCTGAGATATATCTCCCAGTTGGTAACTGCGTTCCTAGAGTCGAAGTCCTGCTCCCCCAAGAGATGGCGTCTCAGGTAGGACTTTATAGTGGTGAGGTTGTCCTTTACCACCTCGTAGGCATCCCTTCCCTTGGAGCCCGCGAGGGAATGCCGGTCGTCCTGCCAGGTTATGACTATTCTATCACCCTTGGAGGCCATCGAGGGGTAAAGGGCGTTACCTTTATCCGAGACCCGAAGGTTGAAGGATAGACCGGTCTTGGAGATCCTTCCGAAATGCACAGAATAGATCTCGCCTGTGTTCCCTCCATCCGACCAGCCAAGATAGAGATCATCCGCATGCAGGAGAAGGCAGGACATTACGGATTCCATGGGTGAATCGGTAAGACGTGTAACATCCAACTCACGTGGGGAATCCTGACCATGAATAACGGTATAATAGACCTCATAGTTGCCTGTTACATCCTCACTCCAGACCACATGGGCCCTTCCTCTGCCGTCCACCACGACATCGGGGTATATCCCGTTGGCGTATCCCGTGCTTATTCTGACAGGTGGGGCAAGGATATTCCCTGCCTCATCTATCTTCATGAGGAACACCGACACCCTCAGCTCCTCCTCGTCCATCATATTGTCCATATCTCTACCATGCTGGGACCATACAATAAACAGGTGCCCATGAGAATCAAGAGCCACATTCGGAGCCTCGGCGGGTGTTCTGTTATCTGCCATCTCCGGTGCCAGGGTTTTCTCGGGCATTTCCCTGGTGCCGTTGTGATCGAGAAGGGTGTAGTAAAGCCCGTAGTTTCCTTCCCTGTTGTCCCACCAGACAAGATAGATCCCCTGGTCATTCAGGGCTGCTGCCGGATAGATAGAGTATCCCGCCCCCGATGTAATGGTCTTTGAGGGGGCGAGCCGATAACCCGTTTCATCCAATTTCATGTACCTCAGGACAGATCGTCCCCCGGAACTCTCTTGATAGATTATGTGAGCGTAATCCTCGCCGTCAACCATCAAAACCTGATGCTCTGCAGTGCCCGAATAAGTCAGGCGTGTCACCCGGTTCCATTCCCCTGCACTCACAGGCACCAGGGGGAGGGTGAGGCATAGAATTATAACCAGGAGGCCCATCTTTCCCTTCATGGTCCCTGTTTCCCGAGGTTTTTATAAATACTTTTCGATGAGTTGAGGCCTTCCCGAGGGATTCTTGGAATGCGAGTGATACCGAGTGATTTGCTTACGTAAAAGAATTCACCGCAGAGAACCTTACTTTTTCTCCCTTATCAAGTGCTTTGCACTTAATCGGTGCTCACAACCTCTGGTTGCTCACACCTTATCGAGCTCTTCGGGCTCAAACGGAGTAAGAACAAGTTCTTACACCTTATCACCCTTCGGGTGAACGGTACTCAGAGGCTTTGCCTCCTCATGCCTTGACGGTCTGGATTGTAGAACGCGGATGACGCGGATCACACAGATAAACACGGATCAATAAAAAATCCGCGGGAATCCGCCAAATCCGTGTCATCCGCGTGCAGAATTCAAGCAGCAAAGGACGATACGAGATTGCTCTGCTGGAGA
>DAOVMN010000511.1 GCA_030630685.1 Thermoplasmata archaeon
AACACAGATGAAAGACAAATCCGCGGAAATCCTTAAAATCCGCGTCATCCGCGTTCTTAGTCGCTACCTTACAACATTGTCCCGAGGGCTCCAGCTATCAGACACCTATTTTATCAACCTTCGATAGAACCTGTCCCTCTCAGAGAACAGGCAGCCGCAGTAGTTCTGCATGTACATCCCCTCTTCCTTAGCCCTGCGGATACCCGCTTTGTAGTGCTCGCGAATATCATAATAATAAAATTCGAGACCATGTTCCTCGGCCACTTCTTCACCGACTTTTTTCACTAATTCGTGAAGCTGGTATGGGGAACTCAGAAGGGTGGTTGTAAATTTCTCGAAACCGAGACGCTTCGCCTGTTTTGCCGTTTTTTCGAGCCTGTCACGATAGCAGAAGGCGCACCTCTTTCCTATTTCCATGCCGGTCTCAACAACATTGCTCATGAAGTGCTCCGGGTCATAGGCATCACGATAGATCACCCTTATCCCCTTTTCCTCTGTGAAGTCTCTTGCTGCCTCAAGTCTCCGCCTGTATTCCCGGAAGGGCTGGATATTTGGGTTGTAGAAATAGGCGATGGGTAGAAAATCTTTAGGCAGGCGGGGATAAACAAACGCCAGGCACGGGGCACAGCAGAAATGAAGTAGGATGGTCTCCTTCCCGCTCTCCTTGCTGAGCCGTTCTACGAGATCGATGGGAAAATTATTCCCTGTGAAAACCGTCTGGATATTTCCATCCGGGGTTATCTCACTGTTGGCCACCCTGGTCGAGGAAACCGGCCTTCCATCCTCTGTTAGGATATGATCCACCACCTCGATCTTGATCTCTTTTTTTCCTGCCTCTGCACGGAGACGGTTGATCTCCTCCCCTACCGGTACTGTCTCGGGCGAGACCACCAGAACATCCAGGTCCACCTCGAGGGTTATCCCGTACTTGTCCGAGATCGGTTTGATGGTGAACTTCTTGCCGTAATCCTGGGAGCGGAGGTAGTCGAGGAGGGCTTTCCTTCGCTGCTGGTACGGGCGGACCTTGTACTCACGGGTCGAGTTGGCCAGCTTGTCCGTGGTGAGGCCGATGAGTATGAGATCACCTATCTCGAAGGCCCGATCGAGCAGGGCATGGTGCCCGATGTGCAGGATGTTGAAGGTTCCCCCGATCGCCACAGTGGTCATTGGCTGCGGGGAGGCGGTGGTGGTATAAAGGGTTTTTTCTGGTTTTTGTGCAAGATGGGATGGGTATTCATTCACGCCAGTAGTACACTGATAGATACAGATGGAAACGGATTTTCACGGATTCTAAAAGGCGTCGCTTGATGGTTGAAAATTGGAGAAATGCCGGCATGAAAGGGGGGGCCGGGGCGGTGGAGGGTGGTGT
>DAOVMN010000146.1 GCA_030630685.1 Thermoplasmata archaeon
GGTTAAGTATCCTCTCCCTACCGGCGTATGCACTCACCAGCATGATGAGGGTGGAAGAGGGGAGATGGAAATTGGTTAGTAACCCTTTCAGAGGCGAGCGAAATCTATGGCCGGGATAGATGAACAGGTCGCTCCATCCCTCGGTTCTAAGGGAGCCTTCAGGACCGGAAAAGACTGATTCAAGGGCCTTCACCACCGTTGTACCCACCGCAATGAGTTCATCACGATCGTTCTCCCCTGTTCCCGGAGTCCCCCCCTCTCCCCTCACGGTTCCTCCATGCCGCATTCCCGACCCCAGGATTTCCTCCATTTCCGGACCCAGGATGTAATACTCCGGCTCCATCACGTGTTTTCTGATGTCGTTCTCCCGAACCGGCAGGAATGTGCCGATACTCACATGCAGGGTGATGGTGAGGATTCGTATCCCTTTCTTTTTCAGTCGAGTAAGCAGGTCCTTTGTGAAATGAAGGCCAGCGGTTGGGGCGGCTATGGAGCCCGGCTCATTTGAAAAAACGGTCTGATATTTTTCCCTTTGATCTAAGGATTTCTTGATATAGGGTGGCACAGGCATCTCGCCATGGCGCTCCATGAATGTCTCCAGTGCATCCACACCCTGCAGCTCTACCTCGAACCTTCCCTCGTTTATGTGCCGGACAGCTCTTATCCTGATCTGCCCGGCCCCCGCCCCCCTGCTACCCCTCTCACGAACTCTACCGGTCGTCGTCTCATCCGGGATGATGACCCCGCCTTCCTTGATCCTGCCTTTGATAAGCGCCTCTAATGGCCCATCATTATCGAGTGGATTCAGGAAGAGCACTTCAGCCTTTCCGCCGGTTGGCTTGTGTCCCTTGATCCTGGCCGGGATGACCCGGCTGTCGTTCAGCACCAGGATGTCGCCCTCGGATAGGAGCCCCTCGATATCCCGGAATCTAAGATGGTCGATCATGTCCGTTTCAAGGTCGCACACCATTAATCTGGAGGAGTCCCTTGGGTCTGCGGGGTCCTGAGCAATGAGTTCGGAAGGAAGATGGTAATTGTATGAGGAAAGAAGGTATTCCTCCTCTGTCCGATCAGTATTCATTGGTCCGCCTCGCTGTTCCATTTAAGTCGCTCATCCTACCTCGAAAACCGCATCCATGGCGATCAAGACGTTTCTCGGCAGCCGGGAGACCTCCACCGCCGCACGGGCAGGCCTGGCGTTATCAAAGAACCCGGCATACACCTGGTTTACGGCCTGGAAATCATCCATGTCCCTGAGGTAAAGTGTTAGCTTCACTGCTTTCGCCATGGAACTACCTCCCGCTTCTGCAATAGCCTTGAGGTTCTCCAACACCTGTCCTGTCTGGGCCTCGATGTCCTCCGGGATGCTGTCGTTGTCCGGGTTGATGGGTATCTGCATTGATGTGAAGATGAGGTTGCCGGTGCGGATCCCCTGTGAATAGGGGCCGATGGCTACAGGTGCGTTCGGGGTTGATATCTGTTTCATGAATGGACAAATTGGGATGGGATTAAACCTTTTTCTGTGGCATCACCCATAATAATACTGTGTAACCCATAATAATACTCCCCCTTGCTCCTCTGCTCCCGGTCCAAGGTCGAACCCCGCTTGTTGATCCTTGGCCTCTTCGTATCCGGGTCCCGCCTGAATGTAACGTCCACATCCCTGGGGATTCTGTTCATTCCTTCCCTTAGATGATAGGGACTGTTTCCATGAGCTGACGGTATGCGGGTGCGGGAGAACTCCAAAAAGCAATCGCACTTTCAATTGAGATAATCTTTCAGAATGAGTGTTTGGATTTCCTCTATCGAGCCCAACTTCAAATCATTTGTCAGGAAAACATCGGCACCCAAATTTATTGCCACGGCAATCTGGAGTGCGTCCGATGCCTTCAGAGAACGATATTTCCCCCTAAGCTTCCCGGCAAGCTCTGCATCCTCTACCGAAATATTCGAGAGGCGTGTAAAGACGTTTCCATCCTTCATGAATCCGAGGATCCTTTCAATTTGTTCAGGCTTTTTTTCTTGATAGGGCTTTGACAGTAGTTCGGCAAGAGTAATTACCGATGTAAAGGCTGTTATCTGGCCAGATCGAATATTTTCAATAAGGGTTTTTGCGATTGGGCCGTATTCGGGATGTCCTTCGAGAAAATAAATAATCGGAGCCGTATCAACAAATACTGTTGAAATTCGGGATAACTCGTCCGAGAATGTCAGAACCGATCCTCCCGCATCTTGTTAACATATTCCTGAGCATCCATTTCCCATAACCCGTTACATGTCCCGTATAGCTCCAACGGATCAATCCGAGTATCTTCCGCCTTTGTTTTGGATGCCTTCAGCCGGTGGATAAGATGCCCGACAAGTTCCAACTGCTCCTCCGGACGAAGCTTGCTGGTTTCCCTTTCGATCGCCTCGAGGGTTGATGACATGAGGGTTCAGATTCTTTTCTCATTTATAAAGTCTGTGATTTCTCACCCTTAAACGTCGCCTGTGATCGTACTACATTTCTCTTTCCAGGATCTAAAATTGTAAGAACGGAATCTTTAAAGATGAACAGTCTTTTACCCTTCCCATGCGGATCAGAAGCCACCATTATCACTATCTTGCTGTTCTTCTCGCATTTGCAGCTTTCCTTGTCCTGCTCCTCCTGAGCACCCACACGGGGGAGGCCCGCACCATCACGGTGGATGACGATGGGGGAGCCAATTTTACAAAGATTCAGGATGCGATAGATAATTCCCGAAGTGGAAATACCATCCGAGTGTATGATGGGGAATATCATGAGAATATCGTAGTTCATACACCGATCTATTTAATCGGAAATGGTTCCCTGACTACTATAATTAATGGTTCAGGATATTCCGATGGGGATGGAGTCACCGATTCCGAGGACGCCTTCCCGAACGACCCGGCAGCTTCGAAGGACAGCGATGGGGACGGTTACCCTGACGAGTGGAACAAGGGAAAAACTGAAAAAGACTCAACAACCGGCCTGAAGCTGGACGAATACCCTGACGACCCGGATAAGTGGGAGAAAAAGGACGAAGATGAAGGGTTTATTTTTATTTGAGTACCCCGCAGCTTGCTGCGGGGAGGTTCACTCCGGGGTTCGAGTTTGTCGTGCTGGTGGGGGCTTTGTTGATCGGAGGAATGCTTGCAATGGTGTGGAAGAGGTCCGGTCAGGTAGAACAGTGAGAAACCCAGGTTGAAATGGTTGAGAACGTGAAGAATTGTTGATGTACACTTAAAGAATCCAGCGAGCACAAGGATTAAATATCGTGATTCAAGCTTTGACGACCCCTGTGGTGTCATCCGGCTATCAGCACTTCGTGCTTCAGGCCTTGTTGGCCTTCGGCCAACCGGCAATCGGAAATCAAAGATTTCCTCATGCATTGACGACCTAATGCGGGGGTAGCCAAGCCAGGTCAAAGGCGGCAGACTCAAGATCTGTTCCTCAGTGGTTCGGGGGTTCAAATCCCCTCCCCCGCACTCTTTCCGACCATAAACTATTAATACTTTGATTGCATTCTGTCGCCCAGTGATTGAAAATGACACTGAAAACAAAAAACAGATCCGTTGGAAGACCCCGAAAGTCCGAGAACTATGTTAAACGATCCTTTAGGGTTATCCTCCCTGATATGGTCATATTCAAGGAATGGAAGGCACTGGCAAAAGAGAGCGGTCAATCCATGTCGAAATTTGTTATTGAAAGGGTTGAGGAAGTCCTCAGGAAAAATGGAGAAGGGGCAAGATACTCCAGAAAAGACCTCATAGACCGGAGCCTGGAACTTGAACGGGTGAACAAGGAACTCCGGAAGGAATTGGGGATTAAGACCAAAGCCTATGAGGCACTGGAAAGGGAACTCCAGACCCTAAGGGTTCAACCCTTCCTTAACCCTGTTGCCGAAGGATTCAGGCAGCTTAATAAAAACCTGGTAGACCTCTTTAGAACTCGAAAGCGGGTTAGTTATGATGAGCTTCTCCCAGCTATGGGGATAAGACCAACTGAGATCGATATGGTGAAGGGAATCAACAACCAGATCGAGGTCCTAACACAATACGGCCTCATTAAACCGGATATCAGGGGTTGGAGGTGGATCGGATGAGTGATCCCTATTCTCAGATTATCGAGGACTTCAAAGCCGATTGTAAGATCAGAGGGATGACAAATGAAACGATCCGGAGATACCTTTCCAGTATTGGTATCTTTACGGATTTCTTAAAAAGGAAGGGAGTCAAGTTTGAAGATATCTCTAAAAAGGACGTTATTGATTTCATATCGTATTTGAGGGAGGAAAGGAGCTCAAAGGCAAAAACATTGGAAAATTATCTATCCTCAATCAATGCCCTCTATGATTTTCTCTTATTCGATGAACGAATCACCAGGAACATAATCCCAGCGATCCGGAAGCGATATCTCAAAACCTACAAGAAAGAGGACGGGAACGGCAACCGAAGAAAGACACTTACACCTAAGGAGATGTCGGATCTCCTGAACTCCATCCTGAACCCCAGGGACAAGGCAATGGCAACCCTATTTGTTAAAACAGGAATCCGAAGAGGAGAACTTATTTCCATCGATCTCGATGATATTGATTGGAGTGAGAACTCGATCACCCTCAAGGAGAAAACGAAGAGGAGCAACCTGGTCGTATTCTTTGATGGTGAGTGCTCCGGAGTCCTCAAGTATTGGCTGGAAGTACGGGATACCCTATATGTTGAGGAAGGGTGTGATGCTCTTTTCATAAGCCAATGGGGAGGAAGATTGAAACGCCAGGGAGTCTATCTTGCTGTAACAAAATGGGCGAAAAGAAAGGGATTTTTCGACACGGAATCAAAGGAAAACGTTGATCATTTCTCACCTCACAATTTACGGCACTGCTTTACCACATATCTATTAGAGAACGGCATGAAACGGGAATATGTCCAGGAGCTCCGAGGCGATGCCCGAAGGGATGCTGTGGATATCTACAACCACATCCCTAAAGAGAAATTACGGGAGGCTTATCTCGCTGCCATGCCACAATTTGGGTTGTAATGAAGGTTATGGGAAGGTGATAAAATGAATGGTAAGAAAAACAAGAGAAAATCCCTACCTGCTGAGCAATGGAATATCTTGGATAAAAATGGCAGGAAGATATTGAAAATATTAAACGGCCCTAAGAACCAAGGGGGAAGACTAAAAGAAAAAGACCTCGCTAGAATGCTAAAAGTGCATCGTTCAACAATCACTAATAAGATTAAGGATTTAAAGAAAAAAGAAGTTGGGTGGATCAAGGAAATCGAATATAGGGAGAGGGGGAGAAATACCGCACGTGAAAAACATCACGTTTTAACAAAAGAAGGGAAAGAAATCATTGAGCTGGATGGTAAGAAATTATTAAAGCCCCCAAAAAATCAAAAAGGGAGAAAGAGACCTAATTCATTTAGAGGACTATCAAGATCGGAGGCTGAAAAACTTGTTGAGGAATACCTTGAAAAGCATATTACTCCGACAATCCTAAAAAAATTAGAAGAAAAGAAAGAATTTTCAAGGGAGGAAAAACAAGCTATTATATCCGCCACAAACAAACTTGAGGAATTTGAAGAGGCCGATCAATATCCCCGAACTCACCCACGTTCCTATTTCCTACATGGTATTGGGAACTATAAAAATGGTAAACGGGATTTGGCGTTAAGATTATGGGAAGCCTCATTACTATTGTATAGGGAAAAAGGAGATAAAAAAGGAGAGTCAGGCTCCTTAAATAATATTGGGATATTCTGGAGAGATAGGGGCGAATGGGCAAAAGCCGAAGATTATCATAAAAAGGCTCATGGTCTCAGTAAAAAGGCAGGCGATAAGACGGGAGTAGCAATTTCTACCTCACATTTAGGAGAGGTGTACCTAAATCAAGGGAGATGGGAAAAAGCAGAGGAATGTTGTAAAGAAGCTTTGGAAATCTATCAAGATATAGGGAATGACTCGGGGGTTGCTGGTTCTTATGGAGATTTAGGGAACATATATCGAAAAAAAGGTAATTTTGAAGAGGCAGCGGTCTACCA
>DAOVMN010000142.1 GCA_030630685.1 Thermoplasmata archaeon
ATGTAGATGCCGTAGTTTGTGTTGTGGGAGATTGTGTTGTTGGAGACGGTATTGTTGCTGGAGTGGTAGATGTAGATGCCGTAGTTTGTGTTGTGGGAGATTGTGTTGTTGGAGACGGTATTGTTGCTGGAGTGGTAGATGCAGATGCCAAAGTGGTTATTTGAGATTGTGTTGTGAGTGGCAGTGATACTATATGAGAAGCCAATCAGATATCCTGTTGGGGTGCTGGATAGGTCCTGATTCTCAACAGTGATGTAAGAGCAGTTTGCAAGGATGACCTGACCAGCACTCGAGGGAACGGTTATGCTCCTCTGGTTTTTGTAATAATAAACAGGTCTGCTGTTAACTGTGTTTGTGGTGTTTATATTATGTGTGTTCCATTCTTGGAGAATGCTGCCATATATTCTTATGCCATTATTTCTCATCCTGTTTCCTGTGAAGGTGATGTGACTGGAGTAGTAGAGGCAGATGCCGTATTTGTCGTTGTTGGATATTGTGTTGTTGGATATTGTGTTGTTGCTGGAGGACCTAAGAGAGATGCCGTCGTCGCCGTTGTTGGACATTGTATTGTGGGAGATATTGTTGTTGTTGCTGGAGGAATACATGTAGATGCCGTCGTGGTCTCTGTTATCTGAGATTGTATTGTGGGAGATATTGTTGTAGCTGGAGTGATAGGTGTAGATGCCGTAGTTGTAGTTGTCCGAGATTGTGTTGTAGGAGATATTGCTATAACTGGAGGAGGAGAGGTGGATGGCGTAGTGGTTTTTTGAGATTGTGTTATGGGAGATGTTGTTGTAACTGGATTGGTAGATGTAGATGCCGTAGGCGTGGTTCGAAATCTTGTTGTTGGAGATAATGTTGTGGTCTGATTCCACTTTAATTCCGTTAGCTCCTTTTTTCACCTCAAACCCGCTCACATCGCACCAATCCGCCGTAATCTCAACCACATTCCCCTCCCAACGCCCATCAATTATGGTGTTTGCCGAGCCGTTTCCAATCAAACTCACGGTCTTGTCCACAACCACATGCTCCATATATGTCCCTTCATACACCCTGATGGTATCCCCTTCCCCGGCGGCGTCGATGGCGTCCTGAATCTTGGTGTGGTTGCCACTTCCGTCCTTTGCCACGATGATAGTATCTGCACTGGCCTCCTTAGCAGCAAGGGCAAGCACAACGATCAGTGCTGCAAGGAGCAGGAATCCGTAAAGTGTTTTCGTGTGGAGCTTCATCAAGATTACCTCAGTTTTACCATCATTTAATTTTGATTATGGTTGATAAAGATTGCTGTTCATTCGAAGACGGGTGGGGATGCCTCTCAACAAAAAGCTGAACGCTCCCCCAATACATTCTCTCGGTCCAAGGGGATGAGACTTTTTTATTTCTTCGGGTCTTTTTGTTTATCGTTTGGAGATGCATTCATCACGAATTCCACAAATAGACGAATGTCACGAATTTACCCCTGTCAGTTTTCGATGCGAGTGTTTCCCCTCGCGATATTCGTGTAATTTGTTCATTCGTGCCATTCGTGATCTCATGGCCCTATAGGTTTACTTGGCTACTTTCCCAAAAATAATAAAAAGTCCCAGGGGATACGCCAAAACTTTCTTCACTCCCACCCCCGCAGGTCCTCCAGCTCTATCCTTGCTGTAAAAAGATGAGATTGCCCGTGTCCCAGCCTGGTATCAGCCCAGACAGGATGCGCTGCTTCGTTGGAGATGGCAAGGCCGATGTAATCCCCCATGAAACTTTCCCCGTTCTGGTGGTAGCCGTACTCTCCGTTGGAAGCATTGGTAGTTATACGAAGGTTGGGAAGCCAGTTCTCTCCATCCGGGGACCAGGCTAAGTAGGTATGCAGCAGGGTGTTCTCTGGATCGTCCCTTCGGTCATAAAAGACCACCCCTACCTCCCCTTCTGGACTCACCGCGACCCAGGGGAAGAACTGGTCGTTATCGGTGTCGTCATCATTGATTATCAGGGGCTCGGACCAGGTGCTGCCGCCGTCAGTGGAGCGGATGAGGACCGCATCGCTGTTGCCACGGCGATTATCGTTCCAGACAGCATAGAGGGTAGCGTTGTCTGTGCCAGTGGATGGATCGGCTGCCAGTGCAGGGAGGGTTGGGACCCGGAATTCGGCGTTCGGGATCCCGCTAACGTATTCCGCATCCGCGATGGCCCGTGGCCGGGACCAGTCCTCGGGGCCCCCCTCGTCATCGTTCTGGATGAGCATGATCTGGTGCCTGTCATAGTCTATCCAGATCACAGAAAGCACCCCGTCGGTTCCGACGGCCAAGGCGGTACCCTGTACACTCTCACCGAAGCCGATCCAGTCCGAGAGCTGGTAGTAGTCCCAGGTATCGCCCCCGTTAGTGGAACGGCCAAAATAGATCCGGCTGCCGTCCAGAGTGAATGGCGTCCAGGTAAGGTAGAGGTTGCCGTTGTTCGGGTCCACGATCAGCCACTGCTTGTCGTGGAAAAGGGCATAGGATTCCCAGGCCATGACTATGTAGGGGTCATCCCAGGTCTCGCCTCCATCATTTGACTCTGCGATCCAGAGGGCAGAGCGCCCGATTCCCAAGAGGCCGCGGCCGTAGACCAGGCCGCAGTAATAGGCCGTGCCGTCCGGGCCGAAAGCAACCACTGGATCGGTGGAGTGGTCATAGTTCAGGAGAACCGAGCCGGGTTCCCGGCCCACGAGACCGTCCACCCAGGTCCTCCCTCCATCCCGGGAGTAGAAATAGCCTGCCCACACATAGTAACCTCCATCCCCGGTTGGGCCCAGTATGTAGTCCTTGGAGCCTGCTATCAGGTTGTCCGGGTCGAGCGGATTAACCGCCACCGTGACCTCGTTGTCCGGTCCGATGGTGGTGGTTGCATCCACGTTCTCTGGGGGCCAGTCCGAAGGAAACCGGTGGTCGGAATCATCATCAGACTCGTTCAGGGTCCAAGCTACACCTCCGCCCATCACCAAGAGCAGGAGGATGGCTAATCCTATCAGGCGTTTCCCTGCAAGGGCTTCGGCCTCGTCCCCGATGAGACCCCCGGGGCTGAAACTCAGGTTTTTCTGGTGGGTTATGGTGTTCACCTGCCGTTTAGTCTAACTCCACCAAAGAAGCGATGATATTTATATCTGCCGTTTTCCTTTTAGTTTCAGTGCAGTGAAGGAAGGAATTCGGTTGCAATAAAAGAAGGGAATTCAGTTGCAATAAAAAGAGGGGAATGATCTATCCCTTCCTTCCCCTCTCCAGCACGTTCATGTAGGCCATCATGGTCATGTGTGCGATATTCCTCCAGTTGTAGATTTTCTCTACCCTCCCCCTTCCATTTCCTCCCAGTCTTCGGGCCAGTTCTTCGTCCTCGAGCAGGCTAATGAGGCCCTCGCAAAGGGCATCGACATCACCCGGGGAATAGGTTAGCCCGGAGTCCTTGAGATAGGTAGGGATCATCCCAAGGGTAGGGGAAACCACAGGCCTGGAGGATGCCATGTACTCGAATATCTTCAACGGGGACCACCAGAAACCGAATCTCCGGTAGTGGTCCTTGCGGACAGGATCGAGCTCCGGATCAAAAGGTGCCGCAAGCACACGGCACGAAGCGAGCAGATCGGGTATTTGTGTGGATTCTACAGGGCCTGTCAGTTTTACCTTTTCTTCGATCCCGCTTTCCCTGAGGTCTCTTTCCACTTCACCTTTTTGTTTCCCTGGATCCCCAATGAGCAGGAGTTCTGCATCCGGCACCTCCCCAAGCACCTCCGCGAATGCCTGGATCAGGGACCGGACCCCGTGCCAGGGCATAAAGGAGCCCATGAAACCTATCCGCCTTTCTTTGGGAAATTCTCGCGGAGGAAAAGCGGCGGAATCGGCCCCGTTGGGTATCACAAAAACCCGCCTGTCAGCCGCCTCGGACCAGATAGCCCTCTTGAGCTGCGGGGTCTGGCAGATGAGCGCGTCGGCATGGGAGAACTGAAGCCGCTTACCCATTCTCAATATTCCCTGGAGTCCTTCAGGCGCATTGAGCTCAAGGAATGGGTCGTTCACCTCGAGAATTAGTGGTATGCGGGTAATCCCGGAGGCCTTGATACCGACACCACCTACCATCTCCATCCTCTCGTGAATAAGGTCGAAGCGTATCTTTTTGGTTAAGGAAAGCACTTTTCCCAGGGCCCGGAGATTCCTTTGAACCGGATTGGAGGCATAAATATGATGTACTTCCAGACCGATAACAGGAGGCAGTGCCTTTGCATCTTTACCTTCCGGCCCCGCGATAAGAGAAACCTCTACCCCCTCGTTGCAGAGATTCTTGAGCAGGTTGTGTACGTGGGTGAAGCCCGCGTGTGTTCCCGGGTAGGGCTCGGTTGGGGAAAGGTAAAGTATCCTCATGCAATAGGGAGAGTGAGAGGAGTATTTATTTTTTGGCCTGGCTGAGGGATAATGTTTAACCTCACCCCTTCTGAACCGATATCACCTCTCCATTAACCGCATCCACGAACATCGAGCCTTCCTCGCCCTTGATGTGCCAGTGAGGGAAATAATAGAGACCCTCGTAGTTCAGCTTAACGGATGATGGATCAGGGAACTTCTTCTTCTTCCCATTCCTTTGTATACCGTTGCTCTCAGTCGTTACCTCCAAGATACGGGTGTTGAGCTGGATGACCCCGTTGAAGGCCAGATCCTTTGCCACCTTCCTGTCAGCCCTGGGAACAAGGCGGATGTAGTCCATCTGTATCTCATCCACTGTCCTGAACCCGGGTTCCCATTCCTCCACCTCCAATGTGATGCCGTTAACTGCCAGGAGTCCGCTGCTCTCCTTTACATTGGTGCCCCCTTCCTCGAAGATCCTGCAGGTGTAGCCAAAGAGGAAATAGGGTATGAGTTCCATCTGCGAGGCTGTTATCCGTCCTATCTTTGTGCCCATCTCTCGAACTCCGGATAAAGGAACCTCGGGCCTGATGATGATGCCTTCAGGCTTACGCTCCTCCTGTGGTCTTTCTTCCTCTTTGGCCTCTTCTACAATCTTAATCAAATCCTCAGAGGGCATCCTTTGCCGAGGTGTGTTTTTCTCCCTATAAAACTCCAGCACGCGAATCAGTTCGGGTCTCTTTTCCGCTGCCCGGGCCGGGACATTGAGGCCCCTTCGGACAAGAGCCTCCATCTCTCTGCTTCCCTCCATTGGAACAGGGGAATAATGAAATATCTCGATCTCCTTGAGATATGCCTTCCCAAGCTCTTTCTCGAGGTCTTCCCTGCCCAACAGGATGATGTTGTGCTTGCTCGCGTAGTCCACCGCATCCTCGGTGTAGAAGCGATTGGATACGAACACAAACAGATGGTAATAGGCATCTATGGTCTGGGCAAGGAATTCCCCGATCTTAGAGGCAGTCGGTGGATTGCCGGAAAGCAGGAAACCCACCGCGATCCTTATGTCCCCATGGACCACTCTCAGGTATTTCGGATCGGTATTGGATAGTGCGGCCCGTGCTCCGTAGCCTTCAAAGATAATGGAGAGGGCATCGATGATGGAGAACCGATCCTTTTCCTCTGACATGCGATCCCCCTAAAAGGATTTTTCCAGGATTGAGGAAAGCTCTTTCTCGAACACCTTGGAGAATTCCTTAGTGAGTTCCTCGACCATTTTGTCCGGCACAACGCTGAGGCCCAACTTTGTTCCAGCCTTGGCGAGTTTAATGCCTGCAAAGGTCTCTCGGAGTTTCGCCTCGATGAAGAGCTCGATGGCCTCCTTAAGCTCGGTCTTCAGCTCTGGGTTTTCCTCTAACTTCTTCCTCAGATGGGACTTTATCTCATCCTTTACCATGTCCCTCAACGCTTCCATGACAAGATTCTCGGTGTTCATTTCTCCCAGGGGAAGTTCCTTACCAAAGGATTTTATTAGATTTTCAATGGACATAGTGGCCTCAAGAATGTTATCTTATTAAAATCTTTCTCGACATGTTTTCTTGTGCCATCTCGCTCCGCTCCCGGGTCGCGCGCCATATTGTTCTCTGCTCGGTTGGTTTGGATTCGTTTATGCCCTTTGTGTCCTGATGGGGTGCCCTCTCCGGGAGGGGGAATCATAGAGAGCACCCAAAACATAATTCAATCATACC
>DAOVMN010000246.1 GCA_030630685.1 Thermoplasmata archaeon
ATACCAAGAAAACAGTTCCCCGGTTGTAAATATCCTGCACAGATCACTATATCCATCACGATATCCGAACCATCGTCCCATTTGCATCAATGTATCATACATCCTTGAAGCCCTCAGGTAATAACTCACAGTCAACCCCTCGAGCGTAAGACCTCGGGAGAGCTTGCCACCACCAATAACAATCACACTCAAACCGCGCTCCTCCCAAGGCACCTCTTCTTCAGTCTTGGTCCTGATCTTTGTCTGCATCTCCAATTCCCTGTAATCTAGGTAATCTCTTGAGGTTCCGTTGATTTCCTTTACCTTGACATTTCTTGTAGTATTAGTCAATTTTTCCTTGATTTCATCCCACGTGTGCTCGGTGGCGTCACGGAAAGGGGGTTTGTAATTAGCCATATTCCTTGTCGTGGGCAAGTAGTCATTTTCCCAAATATTCCTGAAATCATCCAGATTCTCACCGCTCATGATTCTCGCCATCAGATCCCGAAGTTCACTCTCTACCATCTCGTAAAGAAGCCCTTGAACTGCGGTGAACCTTGTGACATGAATGAGCATAGAATTATGGGGAGTCCCTTCCCGCCGAATTGAACGGGCAGCACAACTTAGAAGGAAACACCTAATGGCATCTCTCATACTCTTGGGTAGAAATGGAAGAATGAAATCCTTTTTGTGTCTGTCGGGAATCGTGTCCTGGTGGTCATCAATCACACGCATTAGCGGTAGGGGATCAACCTCCTCTATATCTCGATCCGGATCCTGTTCGAGGCCGAATACTTTCTCGGGGCCGAGGTAATTGCTGGAAGTGGGTAGACTTATTATGAAGCTGCGGGGAAAGAGATCCTCCCCGTATACTTGGTGTGTTTCATTATCCTTGTGTATGAAGATATTAGCGTATGGAGTGGCCGTATAACCGATGTATGCACTTTTATCGAACATCTTTATCAATTTCCTGATTAACCTGTTTGTTGTTGTGGGATTCCATTCGCTATTGACGTTCCTGTTCTCGTCCCGTTCTGGCCACCTTGTATTGATCGATGCGTAATCGCATTCATCATCGATTACTATTGTCGGAATATCCGGGATATGTAATTGACCGTCTAAATCGCGGAAACCCACAATAGATGGAACCCAGTTGATCAGATTACGGAGGATGGAAACATTTTTCTTGATTACGAGAATGATCGGTGGACCGTCCTGGGAAAGAGGGATTCCACTCTGGCTGGCAATAGCCTTTCTAAAATCTCCCTTCTCGTCACTGCTTGTCAGGGTATAGACGATCTGATGGTCATTGAATCGTTCCCTTACTCCAATCTTCTTCTCACTCCCCGTTAGCTTCTGAACCTTATCAATATCATAACCCAGGAAGTCATCGTTCAGACGGGATTGTGTTTGGCTACGAAGGCTGTTGTGAACCCCTGCCAGTACTATAAATAATTTGTAACCCGCATCGGCTGCTTTGGTTATCAGGGCCGTGTAATTCGCTGTTTTTCCCGATTGGACACTTCCCATGACCATTCCTCGCCTATCCCATCCTCCCTTCCGGTATGGATCCTCTATCCTTGAAAGGATCTCGCTAGACAGTCTATCCATGCTGTTTACCACACTCGTGGGCCATCCTTTTACCGTGGTCGAGTATATTTTGTAATGATCCCAGAAATGCCACTCGAATTCCCTGCGGATTGAGGCATTTGCTGAAGGATTGAACCAATCCTCGTGATCTGTTCTGTTATCGAGGAAATCCGGGGTTCCCACGATAATAGCATGTATGCTCTCGAGTTTCCTGAAAAGCCATGCCTTGTTCAGTTCCGCATAGGGATAGAGGAATTTCGCCCTTTCGATGAAAGTTCTGATATCCTCCGGGGTAACAACCTTCCCGTCAAAATATGTAATTGACATCTTCAATATATTCTCATGAACCCTGTCTATTGTCGTCACACCTCCTGTCCAATGAATCCAGTGCCGCTCGATAAGCGGGATGGGTATTGAACGGTTCTATGGCCAATGTCAGGTCTATTGCAACCTCGTGGGCCCTACCATTATCCCTGTACCTTTTGTAAAAATCAATACATAAATCGATCAATTCCTGCGATGGTATATTCGCTTCTGGTAGCAGGTTAACATGGCAATCCTCCAGCTCACTATTGTCCATTAAAATCAACCTGTAGGGAACTGTTGTTTCGATCACATGGAATAGTTTGTTTATCCAGGAGGTGGGGGGAGATATCTCGTCGAGTATCTCCTTAACAACTTTGTTTTTCTTGTTAATCTCGTATATGATCTTGTCCCCCCTTCGCATCCTCTTCCAGATCTCACTCGTACCTCTGACCCTAGTTGTTCGAACGGTTCCCAACCTCGCCCTATACACTTCTACTGCAACTTTACGGGTTGCCTTTGCCACCTTTTCAAACTCTGCCCGGAGTCTGTCGGGGGGACTTGCAGTTGCCTTGCGAACATCTATCCCCCATTCGTGATCCATACGGTTATCGATGTCTACCATTATTCGGGCCAGTTTGTAATGTTCCTCGGGTACGATCCTAAAATCCAGGTAACTTCCCGGCATTATCATCCTCTTGTTACGATAAAGGTAGAATCCCTGCTGGGCATTCCATCCTTTGGGTCCTGCTCCGGAATCATTTTCCACATCTGTTCTTTTCGATACATGGGGGAGCACAAAAGGAACTACACGAACCGTACCATCCTCGTATTTCTCGCTTGCAAGTTCTTGGGTGAAGGTATTATTCCTGAGATATGGGTCCCACGGTTTAAGTTCAGCCGTTCCAAGTGTAATTCTTAGATTTGTGGGTGATGAGAGATACCTGTGGAAAATCATCTCGAGATACCTTTGCACCGCGAGAAATTTATTGTAAAATGTCCTCATTCCCTCCTCATCGTCGGGATCATCCATCTCGACAACCCTGTCGATCCTCTGCCATAGTACCATTGTCCCGTGAGACAGTCTGTCAAGGTTTGCCAATATTGATTCCGTGTTTTCTGGGGGAATGGTGTCAAGTTCCCATCTCTGTGTCTCTTCAATATGGTCAAGGTCCCAGCACCTTATAGAAGTAACACCCTCCGGTGTTTTTGTGTACACTGTAGTGACTCTACACTGGGAGAACGAGGCTGTCTTCAGTCCCAGACCGAATCGCCCAAGATCTTTTGGATCCCTCTCATCTAATGGACTCTGGCTTCCAAGCCTCATTGCCTCCTTGAGTTTCTCCTCACTCATCCCATGACCGTCGTCAAGTATGTAAATCCAAGAACCTGAACCCTCCCAGTGGTACTTGATCCATATATTATTTGCACCTGCGAAGATACTGTTATCTATGAGATCGGCAATGGCCGTGGCCAGGTCGTAACCAATTGCCCGCATTGAGGCAACCATTGCATGGGCCCGTGGGGGCAGATCCTCGTATCTATCCATGATTTTTTCCCCTCTCGGAAGAATCGAGTTCTTCCATGATCGCTTTTCCAATAACTTCTGCCAGAAGCGGAGGGACTGCGTTTCCTATCTGCTCGAACTGAAGGCCGAAAGAACCCAAGAATCTATAGTTGTCTGGAAAAGACTGTAACCTCGCAGCCTCTCTGGGTGTGATTCCCCGGTTATCCCTGGGGTGTATGAAGGAATTCGCGTCCCTGCGTAAATGGGCGACTATGGTTGGCGACGGGTCATCACTCCTGATTTTGAAGAATTTTGTCGGGAAATTTTCCGTTGAGTAGGGCATCAGGTCAGGTTTCTTTCCGTGGAGATCAAGGGCATTCTCACCCTCCTCCATAGTAGCGTATGCCTCAAGGTCTCTCGGATTATGTTTCCTGGCGATATGGTTAAATATAATACCGCCGTTGTATATCATCTTACGAGCATAATCCGAAGATTTAGCCCTCCCGTCATTTCCAAGAAGATCCGCCCCTTCTCCGGGAGAGAGTCGGGGAAGTCCGGAAATGCCTTGCATGAAACTTACTCTAGTATCCTGTTTTTCCAGATGGATGTGTTCCCATACTCTATTTATGGCTCTTTCTGTGGCTTCCCAGGAGTCCTTGTAAACACGTCTTGCTATAAAGAATAGCCTGAGTCTATTTTGTGGTATGCCGTAATGTTTTGCGTTAATCATTTCTGAATGGACTGCATAACCCAGTTTTCGCAACCCATCTTCCACTTTTTTAACATATTTCCTGTTTAGATG
>DAOVMN010000225.1 GCA_030630685.1 Thermoplasmata archaeon
AGATCATCAGACTTTCCAACTACCTCAGGCTCTTTTGATGATTCGCACAATGGAGGATATGATGATGTTTTTGTATTCAAGCTAAAAAATGACGGCTCGGATTTAATTTATTCTACTTTTGTTGGCGGAGGCGATGATGATTCTGGCTGGAGTATCGCACTTGATTCTCAGGATTATGTTTATGTGACAGGGTATACAGAATCGTCAGACTTTCCAACAACTTCCGGCTCTTTTGATGATTCGCAAAATGGAAATAGAGATGCGTTTGTATTCAAGCTAAAAAATGACGGCTCAGATTTGATTTATTCTACTTTTGTTGGCGGAGGCAGTTCTGATTCTGGCAGAAGTATCGCACTTGATTCTGAGAAAAATGTTTATGTAACAGGAAGAACAGAACCGTCAGACTTTCCAACGACTTCCGGCTCTTTTGATGAAACACATAATGGAGGTGAGGATGTTTTTGTATTCAAGCTAAAAAATGATGGCTCAGATTTGATTTATTCTACTTTTGTTGGCGGAGGCAATTATGATTGTGGCGAAAGTATCGCACTTGATTCTGAGAAAAATGTTTATGTAACAGGAAGAACAAAATCCTCAGACTTTCCAACGACTTCCGGATGTTTTGATGATTCGCATAATGGAGGTTATGATGTCTTTGTGTCTAAGTTGGATCTGCCAGGGAAACAAAAACCAACTGCAGTAATTGACTCAATTTCTCCAAATCCAGCATTGGATACCGACAATATTCACTTCCAGGGTCATGGAATTGATGGCACAATTGAAAGATATGCCTGGCGAAGCAGCATAGATGGAGAGTTCTACAACGATACAGAATCTGATTGTTACAACGATACTTTATCACTTGGAGAACATGTGATTCACTTTAAAGTCCAAAACGAAACAGGTAACTGGAGCGATGAGGTGAACACAACGTTGATTATTACAGAAAAACCCATTGCCATAATTGAATCTATCTCACCGAATCCTGCGATTATTGAAAATTCATCTATCGTGGATGAAAGCTTGGTTCTCTACCTGCCGATGGAGGAGGGTAGTGGTGAATATACGTATGATCAATCGGGGAACGGGAACAATGGCACCATTCATGGTACAAGTTGGACAACAGGCAAACATGGTTCGGCGTTGAGTTTTGATGGGAATGACGATTATGTTGATTGTGGGAATGATGCAATATTTGATATCACAGATGAGATAACAATTGAAACGTGGATAAAGATTAACGAATTTTCTAATTATTATTATGATGCAATAGTAACTAAAGGAGACGACACTTACAGATTACATCGTAATAGTACTTCAGATACGATTGGTTTTTGTACGTCAGGTTTATCACCTGTGAGTTTAGGAGGTGTGACTAAGATAAATGATGGCGAATGGCACCATATTGTAGCCATTTATGGTGGTTCCGCCGATCCAAACAAGTACATTTATGTTGACAGAGAATTAGATGCTTCTGTCGGTGTATCTGGCTCGATTTCTAAGGATTCATCTCCATTGCAGATTGGCGAAAATTCGAAATATTCAAGAAATTGGAATGGTCTCATCGACGAAGTAGCAATCTACAACCGAGCACTGACCGCACATGAGGTCAGAAATCACTACAACCGGACCTTCGGAGCGAGGGTTCAATTCGTAGGAAACGGGACGGATGACGGCTCGATTACTCAGTACTCATGGCGCTCCTCAATCGATGGTGAATTTTTCAATGGAACAAATGACACATTCACATACAATTATTTATCGTTAGGTGAACATACGATATCTCTCAAAGTGCAAGATAATCATGGTATCTGGAGCGATGAAGTATCCATAAATTTAACAATTCATGAAAGACCAATTGCCCGAGTTGATTCCATTTCACCTAATCCGGCACTCGATAAAGACATTATTCATTTTCAGGGAAACGGAACCGATGATGGCATGATCACACGTTATACTTGGAGGTCATCCCTCGACGGTGAGTTCTACAACGATACTGAGAGCGATTTGTATTACGGGGACCTCTCAAATGGGAGCCATACGATTTATTTCAAGGTGCAAGATAATTATGGAGCATGGAGCGATGAAGTTCATATTGAACTGGAAATCAACGGAATACCACGAGCAATAATTGATTCCATCACACCCAATCCCGCTTTAGAGGGAAAGACCATCCGGTTCGAAGGCCACGGTACGGATGATGGAAACATTGTTCGCCATATCTGGACCTCAAGCCTTGACAATGAACTCTACAACGGCACGAATACCAGCTTCACCTATCCCGGTTTTTCCAATGGCACTCACACAATATATCTCAAGGTTCAAGATAATTATGGGGTTTGGAGTGACGAAGTGAACACTACTCTTACAATCAACGGGAAACCGGTAGCAAGAATTCTTGAAATCTCTCCAGATTCTGCAACTGAAGGAGAAACAGTCACATTTATTGGAAATGGTACGGACGATGATTCCGTGGAAAGGTATGTCTGGCGCTCCTCCCTTGACCAGGAAATTTACAATGGCACAAACTCCAGCTTCTCCATTTCTACTCTCTCAGTCGGTAATCACACCATCTACCTGAAGGTCCAGGATAACCACGGAGTTTGGTCGGACGAAATATCCGTTAACTTAGAAGTGAAGCACAAAGAAAAAGGCAAGGACGGAGATTCCTTCCTATTTGAAAACATAGGTCCCTTACCACTTATTGGATACATTGGTGTAGCAGTTGTCGCGGTTGGGGGCTTGGTGGCATCGAGGAAAAGAAAGTTAGGGAAAGGAAAGGAAAAAACCAAAGGAAGAGGTATGAGCCCGAGTACTGTTCCTTCTCAACAACCACCCCCAGGTCAATCTCGTCCCCCGGCCCGGCCTCCTCAACAGGTATCACAACAACAATTCGGTCAGCCGCAAATGGCCCAACAATACGCACAAGCACCACCGGCACCACCCACGCCCCTCCCCATGCAGCCGAATGGAACCTGGATGTGCCCTAAATGCGGAAATAGGGTTGAAGGGAAGTTCATATTCTGTATGAATTGCGGATTCAGACGAATGAACTAAATTGAGAAATGGAATAGAGGGAAATACATGAAATTGGAAAAAATCATTTCCTTACGAATTCACTACATCCAAAGTAAGCATTTCTATTCTGCAAAATGGAGTATGAAAAGATGAAACAATCAACTAAAAGGTATCAATTTCTGATTGCCTTTTTCATAGCTGTAGTCGCAGGAATCCTCGTGCTTACCCTTGCAGCAAACGAAACCAGTGCAGACACCATCATCGTGGCAAAGGACGGAAACGGAGAGCATGATAATATTCAGGACGCCATCGATGCCGCCACTGAGGGAGACACGATCAGGGTGTGGGAAGGGACCTATTATGAGAATGTGGTGGTGAATAAGTCGGTGAGTCTGATTGGGAATGGAAGTGAGGAGACGACGATTGATGCAGGGGGGAGCGGCAGTGTGGTAAAAATCACGGCGGACTGGGCGAAAATGAGCGGGTTTATGGTGACGGGAAGTGGAACCAGTTGGCCGGATGCAGGAATAAGTGTGGAATCAAACCACAACATAATTTCAAAAAATAACTGCTCGAACAACCACTACGGCATCTACCTCTCCTCCTCCAGCGACTGCACAATCGAGAACAACACCTGCAACTCGAACAAAGATGATGGCATCACTCTCGACTCTTCGGACAATAACTCGCTCTCTAACAACATCTGCAGCTTTAACGACTACGACGGCATCGACCTCTGGTCATCCAGTAACAACTCTCTCTCAAACAACAACTGCAGCTTTAACAACGACGACAGCATTAGCCTTTATAACTCCAGCTTCAACTTGCTCTCAAACAACACATGCGCTAACAACGGTGACGGAATAATGTTATTCCGCTCAGAATCCAACACCCTTTCCAATAACTCTATGATTGAGAATGGCATTTTCATCTCGGGTAACTCACTCGCAGAATGGAATACCCACACAATCGACACAACCAACTCGGTGAACGGGAAGCCCGTGTATTATTACAAAAACACCACAGGGTTCCGGTTTCCCGATGGTGCAGGTGAGGTCATCCTTGCCAACTGCACAGATGCAACCGTGGAAAACCAGAATTACAGCAATGGCTCGGTGGGTATACTGGTTGGTTACTCGTCCGGCATAAGGATTTCAAACAACACCTGCTCGAACAACGAGCACGGCATCTCTATCGAATCCTCAGTTAACATCCCACTCTTTGACAACACCTGCAACTGGAATCGGTGGTACGGCATCTCTCTTGATTCCTCCAGCTACTGTACACTCGATAACAACACATGCGAGAACAACGACTACGGCATCTACCTCTCATATTCCAACACCTGCACAATTACGAAAAACACATGCGAGAACAACGGCGATGGCATCAGTCTCAAGGACTCTGACGACTGCACACTCGATAGCAACACATGCTCCCAGAACAGTAACGACGGTATCAGCCTCTCCTCCTACTCCAGCGCCTGCACAATTACGAACAACACATGCAAGA
>DAOVMN010000297.1 GCA_030630685.1 Thermoplasmata archaeon
AGTCCATTTCCATTGGTTAGGCCTGAGGCATCATGAAGATGCCGAGGGCCGGTTGAGCCATGAGGCACGAAGTGCTGAGTGGCGTTTGAATCCGAAGGATTCGATAAGCCGTAAGGCTCGACAAGGCCATTTCCGTTTGTTAGGCCGTTGCCGTTGATCCGACCTCTAACCGGTTCCTTCCTCTCTATGACTTTTTCCGAAACTTCATCGGCTTCTCGGTATTTTTTAAAGAGTGGAACCAGTGATTTCAAGGAAGCATGCTTTTTAGAAATTTCCTTCTTTTTGGTTCCCTCCTCCCTGTAACCTTCCATGTCTATCTTTTTTTTACGGTGGCTTTTAGCGAATTCCGTGTTTAGCTTGCGGGTGAAGGAACTTGGAAAATCTCTACTCTTCAGCTCTTCAATTCTCTTTTTGACAATAGCTAATTGTTTCTCGTTCAATGGGCGATAGACGGCTTTTTCGTCCCTGGTTTTAAGGATGGCATAAACCTTCAATGCTTTATCTCTATCTCCCATCACGTAATAGGTATTGGCCTTAGCAAACCAGTAAAGCGGTCTCTCCTTGTCCAGTGCAATGGCTTGATTGAATGCACTGATCGCCTCTTCAGCTCGCCCATTCCTGACAAGGGCAATACCAAGATTATACCAGGCATCTGAATTTCGAGGCCTGTAATGAAGTGAGCCCCTGAACTTCTCGATTGCCCTATCGTAGAAACCACTGCTGAGAAGACTCAATCCCTGATTATAAAGAGCATCCGCTTGGTTCCCTTTGTTCACTGTCCGAGTGGCCTTCGCAGGTTTAGCGGATGAATGATATCTTTTGTTTAATTCTTTAAGGGATGAGTTCATTTCTTATTAGTGAATACAGTGGATATATATACTTTCCATACACAGACATTTGCCTTGTATATCAATTACTTGTTTGTCTATATTATTCTCTTTTATTTCATGGTTGCTCTTGCAGAGAGGATAGAGCCCTCTGTGGAGATCGTAAATGCCATCAATAAAAGGGTTGGAGACCTTCAAAGGCCTCACTTCTATTTCCCTACGATTTATGATAATACCTCATATCAGGAAAGAGCATATCAACAGGATTATCGAGGACCTTGAGGAAGTGACCTGAACAGCTCTATCCAAAGGAGAATAGTTCATCTAATCTAATGCATCCTACTTGTATTCATCAATGAGGAGCCTTATCAGCTCTTTGTAATTGAATATCCCAATATCCGTGTTATTCATATGGTGTACCGCTTCCCGGATCCTATTTCGTGCTTCAAGAGGGAGACTCAGTAGTTCTTGGTCCATGTAGGCATTCACATCTTCGGGGATGTCACTTACCTTCTTGCCTGATCCCTCGATCGCGTGAATCACGATACCGCTGCCCGGTATGATATTGTACGGATTGGTTGCCTCGCTGTGCCACGAACTCCTGCATTTAATGACCCTGAGCATCCTATTTAATGAGAAACCAAGACCGATGTAGGACAGATAGATCACTGAATCAGCCAGATACATGGGAATAATGCTTTCACTTCCGGTCAGGGTGCCGAAGGTGTTGTGCTCCTCCAGGGTACCGACTACGTGGCCGATCTTCCGGGTGAGTTTGAAGAGTGAGGAAAGGATCTCCCTTTGCCTATAGATTTCTTTCACCGCCCAGATTACCGGGGTCAGAGGATCGATGGCGATTCTGGCATCGGTGGATCCCTCCCAGTTGCCAATGAGATCTGGAAGCTCGTTCTCGATAAAATCCAGGAAGTCGGAGCCAGTCGCCTCCATGAATATCAGCCGTTCCGAGTCAACGTAATCCTGGATGCCCTCCCATCCAAGATTGATTGCCTCACGAATTAACTGATCCTTTGTTTCGTCAAGGGTGATGTAGATCCCTTCGCTCCCTTCCTCCAGCCCTTTTCTCAGGAACTGGAACACTGCTGTGGTCTTTCCTGTCCCCGCTGCACCGATAATTATATTCACCGAGTTCTTGTTGAATCCTCCGTCCATCAGGTTATCCAGACCAGGGATCCCACTTCTGACCTTCTCAACCGCCATTATTGACTCACTCCATTTTTTTCTCCATCTCTTTGGTATTCCTGTTGAACCGGTTAACGATTGAACCGACGCTCAGGCGGGTATGATTCTTGACATTTTTGAGGAACATGTTCATCTCATCAGGTTCGATTTTCTGTCTGGAGAGTTTTTTACTCAGGATAAAGGCAACCCGGCTTACCTCTATCGTCACGTTCATATAATCGAACTTTGAGCCAAGGATGCAGCCTATAAACGCATGATCCCAGATGTTCGTGAAGTACATGGATATGTTTTCATTCTCATAATCGAACTGAAAGAGAGATCTCTGAATGCCGATATCCGGCATGCTGAGCATCTTTGGGATGATAATTTTTGTCATCTCAATTAGGCGCATTGTGCGGATGTTCATCTTGACCTCTGGATTTTGCCATGACCATATAACCTCGCCTGCAGAGGTGATGAAAAGGATTTCTTCTATCCCATCAAGGGTCTTAAGATTATTAAATTCCCTACTTATATCACTGAAGTATCCACTGTTATCACCTGTGCCACGAAAAGCTTGTTGTTGCATGCCTATCTGTGTATTATCCCCAAGAGATTTCGGCAAGCTATTTTCCCTCCGGGTTCATGGAAATACCCTCGAATTAGTTGTATTGTAGTCTCTCGTTATTGTATCATCCTTCTTACTCTTAGTTCTTGCATTGCCTTTATTAATATTTCGCCGGTGTTATCCCAAAAAGATTTCGCTGAGATTATGTTTGATTAGTAAAAAACAACCCCAAATGAGGAGAAAGAGAAACAGGGTCAGGCCGACCTATCCCGCCAACGGTTTCGGCATGACGGGCACTTGTGTACTCCTATCTACCGAACTACTCTTTAGATAGATATGTTTGTATCTACCCGGCTGAACGATCTCGATCAGGTCAAAGACCAGTAGTTCCCTCAGACGCTTCCCAACCCAGGGTTTGGAGCGGCCAGTTGCCTCCTTAAGCTGTGTGACTGTAATTCCCTCATTCTCCATGATGACTTCTAAAACCCTTTGAAGAACGGGAGAAAGTATCTCGGTATCGAACACATGCCTGTCCTTCTCGCGAATGAAGAATCTCTTATCCTTTTTCAGGACCACATCAGATTGTGCAAAAAGGCGCATGTGATGCCTGAGCGTTTGCTTGTTAATCCCCGTTCCTTCAGAGATTTTAGTTAGGGTAGAGCCGTTGTTTTCATGGAGGAAATCAGCGATTTTTCCTCGCTTTTCATGATTTAGGAGTTTGTCCTCCGGGATGTTTGTGTAGAATGGTACAAGGAAGTAATAATGCCTGGCATTCCAGAGGTAGCTCAAGAGCAGCCCAATAATGATCAGGAGGCCCATTAAACCGGAGTTCTCCTCTACAACCTCTTTAAAGGTGGATTCTTCCTTGGGAAGGGTGGTGGTAAGGTTGACAAAGCAGTTCTCTTTATAATCGTTTACCCCCATAAGACTTCGTCGCTCGTAGAAAT
>DAOVMN010000203.1 GCA_030630685.1 Thermoplasmata archaeon
CTAACCTGTAACATAGTCCCTAGATGTTACCAACCCGGCCAGATGGTGGATCGTTAGTCCCAATTCCACTCCTACCTCCGCCTGTACACCAGATACCCACCTATCCCGGCAACCACTGCAATCACTATCACAAGAGCAAACAGATAGGTGTGGTCTTCCTCATCCCCTCCAGAATCCTTCACCTCCACAATCAAGTTCTGGCTCTTCTCCCCTCCGGGATAGCGAGCAGTAAAGACCAGAGAATAGTTTCCTGAATCCTCCGGTGTGAAGCTCACCGTCACCTCCGCCTTCTCCCCGGACTCAAGGGTAAGCCATCCCCTGTCCAGAGTCCCCTCTGATACAGAAAGTTCAATGGTTTCCTCACAGTTCCCGGTATTCTCTATTGTCACAATGAACTGAACCATCTCACCTTTCTCAGCGTCCTTGGAAGAGAACGGTGCGTAAACCCGGACATCGTGCCGTTCCGGTATTCTAACAAGCACCCCAACACTTTGCTCTACCAGGGAACTCTCCTTCACCCAGGCCTGGAATGTAAGGGAGTAATTCCCAGCCAGGGCATCCGCCGGGGGTTCAATGAAAAGGTAAAAAGAATGGTTTTCTCCGGGAGCGAGTTCGATATCTTCCGGTTCTACGGTGATATTCCAGCCCGTGATCAAATCAAGTTTGCCGTGAAGATTCTCCTCGATATTCCCGGTGTTCTTCACGATTACTTCGAGTTCCAGCCTTTGGTCGAAATAGGTCCCATTGAACTCACCCTCAAGAATCTCGAATCCGTAGGTGGGAAGAACGGTGAGGTTGAAGAAGGCGGAGAGATTGCTTGCATTGAGAGCGAACTCTATGCTCTTCGGAGGATGTCCCTCCGGAATAAGGCAGGAGAAGAGGACCATGGTGGTTTTATCCCTGATTAGTGTGAGGTTCTGGGGAGTGAAGATTATGCCCCAATCATACTGGCGTTCTGGACTGTGGGGGTCCGACGGGAATGCGGATAAATAAAAAGTGTCCTCATCACTGCCTGTGTTTGTGATCGTGAAATTGTAATAAATCCTCATCCCCGACTCTCCCTCCATCTCCGGGATGTTGAAAGCTGCATCATGTTTCTGAAGAACGGTAACATTCAGGGAGTCATGAGAATAAAATTCACCGTCAGAAACCGTGAGGGTAACCGTGTAGTTTCCTTTGTGCTGAAAGACATGCTGTACGACCATCCCGGTTTCATGGGTGCCGTCCCCGAAATCCCAGGAATAGCTCAGGTTATCGTTGTTGTGGTCATAGGAGCCGGAGGCATTGAACTTCACGCTCTTCAGAGCCTCGGTGGTGAAATTGAGGATATTCTTTTCAGTCCAGTTCCAGGCGGAGTTGTTATCCTCCACCCTTAACCGAATGAGATAGTTTCCCACTTCGGTGTAGGTGTGCTGCACCACGGGTTGATCGGTTGAAAGGTTTGTTCCGTCCCCAAAGTCAAAGTAGTAGCTCACAATGGTACAGTCATTCGTGGAGTTCTCAGCAGAGATGACCACCGAAACATTCACCGGCCAGCTTTCCGGGACATCAAGCCTTGCAACAGGCACCTGATTCACCCGGTATCTGATATCGAGGTCAAAGAGATGCAGTCCTCCAGCGGATTCCGTGGTGAGGTTCAGGATAATCTCGGTTTCTCCGTCGCCCATCTTCGGTATCAGGGCGTTAAGTGCAGTGGTGTTCAGGGAGATTTCGGGGCTGTAGTCATAGGAGATGGAAAGATTGGTGAGCCAGACATAGCCCGCGGTGTCCGATTCAACTTGAATAGGGATTCTGCACATCTCGTTCCCGTATTCATCCACCCAGGAAGGGGCGGTTTCAAGAGCGGTTTCAAGCGCACTTTTTATATTGACAGTGTAGGTGGTTTCTAATGTGCCGGGGAAGTCCCAGTTCCGTGAGCCAATTTTAAGCTGGACATCCTCAGCGTACTGGCGGTGAAGCAGGCGTGTGGTGAAATGGATGGTATCATTACGGTCATATATATCGGTTGTCCCTTTTTTCACAACAGCATAATGGAGGATGCCGGAATCAAGGGATGCGGAAGGGATTACTGGGTTCCCTGACCGGACCAAGTCCGGGATGTGGTAGAGTTCATGGAATTCCCAATGCTCCCCTTTATCCACAGAGATTGTGAAATTGATGTTGGCTGAATCGGTGCCAGGAAATCTATCTTCCCAGATGACGATTACATTATTTTCTTCTGCACGGACAAGGGGATAATAGGAACTGAGATTGCTGTTTGTGGAAATCAGCCTTCTTTCACTCCAGGTCTGACCGCAATCGTCGGAATATCGCATGTAGATGTCGAGGTCGTCCCCGCTGTTGGAGGTATCTCCATTGTAACGCCAGACTGCATATATTCGTCCGTTCTCAAGTGTGATGGAAGGTTGGGCTGCACCCTTTTCGCTCTCGCACGCAGAAAGGTCGAAGGGGCCACTCCAGGTTCTGCCGTAATCAACTGAGTAATTGTAGTAGAGATTACCGCTTATTCGATATAAAATGCCCACAAAGCTGCCCTTTCCGATAATGCCAACTTTATTGCTTTTGTCATTGGATATGCTGTTTGTATTGGCTATGGTAACCACATCTCCCCAGTGCTCCCCTCTGTCTGCGGAGTATCGGAATTTTACTGTTCTTTTGTCCTCATACTTTTCTTCAGATGCCCAGGCTGCATAGATATTGTCTCCATCCACTGCCAGGGATAGACTGAGGGTCTCATTGGGCCTGCTTGTTTCTGTGGGAGGAACAGGGCCGATTTTCTTCGGAGTTGTCCAATTTTCCCCATAATCATCCGACCTCATGAAATAGATGTACTGGTGATACGTGTAACCATAAAGATTCCAGAGCAGATACACATGGTTTCCTTCCGTTGCAATATCAGAAAACTTCCCCCTGCCGGTGGTGTCAAAGTGTGGAAAGATGTCTAAATCACTCCAGGTTTTTCCGTTGTCTTCGGATTTCCTGAAAAAGATCTTGTTACGTCGTTCAATTCCGTGGGGGTCCCCTCTTGCTGTGAATGTGGTGTAAATCTCGGCTCCCCGGGAGGCCAGGGCAGGTGCAAAGGAATATGCAGGGAGAAGACCCTCATTACTAACCTTTTCCTCTGACCAGATAAAGTCATTTGAGTCGCTCTTGTTTGCCCATCTTATAACAATCTTGACATTATCTGACTTCCCGGGAACCGCTGTTCTGTTTGAATAGCAAACATAGATCCGGTCGGTAACCGATATACGTCTTCCTGGCAAACTTGCATAGCTGCCACCGCTGTTGTTAGCACAAAATATCTGTCCCTTACTCCAGGTTTGTCCTCTGTCTGAGGATGTGTTGATGTAGTAGTTCTTAACCCCGGATTCCTCAAGGCGATAGATGAGATAGAGTTTTCCATCGGAGTCCATGTCAATGGATGGGGCATCCGCACGGTCTGTACCGGTAGCAATAATCTTCTCATCATTCCAGGTGATGGCTCCGTTATCCGAACTTCTGAAGTAGATTCTCTTTCCACATTTCCAGGCGATGTAGATACCGTCTCTCTCGTTACATCTCATAACCGGATACTTGGATTTCCCCTCTGTTTCCTCGCTGTCAGATATCTTTGTTGATTGAGAGGGCCAGGTCTTTCCATGGTCGATTGATTTCTTGAAAAGGATGTTATTCTCCTTTTCATAGGCAACATAGACATTACCGGAGCCGTCCGCATCAAACTCAAAATTGTTGATTGCAACTTTCTGGTAGCGCTCAATCTGATCACAGTCGTTCCATGTGCGACCGTGATCGTCTGAATAGGTGATGTTCAATCCATATTCTACATCAGATTCCTGTGTCTTGAGGGATACCCACATCACATAAACATGGTTTACATGGGCTCTCAGTAGTTTGGGGGCAGAATCATAAAATCCATAATCATAAGGCCATCCGTAAGTTGTTTTGACAATAACGGTTTCGTTCTCCCATGTATCTCCATAATCTCTGGAGTTCCTGAATATAATTTTGGAGGGGGGATTTGAATCCTTGGATAGGGAGTAACTGATGTTATCTGAAACTGCCTGCACACCGTAGGAGAGGTTTTCCCATGTCTGCCCATAATCATCTGATCGCTTACTATGCACAGCACCTTTTCCGTACAGAAAAATGTGTCCTTTTCCATCGGTAACACTATATCTGAAGAACATATCTACTGAGTAGTAAATCCCATCCGAGATCGAATAACTGTCGTTCCTGTGGTTTATTGGCTCCAGATCAACACTTGCATCCTTTATCTCTGCATTCTTTGGAAGGACTATAGAGGTGTTCTCTTCCCCTACTTCCTCAAAATTCAGGACCTCCTGTTTCTGCCCGTTTTCAAAGACCATCTGTTCACCGAGTGGACCGTAACCCTTGCCATCAAATGCCCACTGCGGTTCCGTGTCGTTTCCGATGTAGAGTTTGGGTGAAAACGGGTAGTTTTCCAGATATTCCTTTCCCTGAATTTTCAAACTGGCAAAGGAGACGATTGACCTGTCTGGTAGGGTGAAGTTTGCGGATCTCACTATGCCGCCTTTTTCAAAGTTCAGATATACCTCATCCGACCCGTCGGAGAATTCATTTTCTGTGTCCCCCGAGGCAGTGGTGGAGAGTTCCACGGGTCCGGGGAGCGGGAGAAGCATGAAGGAGATGATGATTGCGATGATTGGAAACAGTTTTTTCATGATATTCACCTGATTGATTCTGTGAGCATGAAGTGATACAAGTTTATTTATAGTTTTGGTTTGCCCTACTTAAAAAAATAAAAAAAGGGGGTGATCAACCCCCGGAATAGTACGATGTTACCGTGTCCTCATCCTCCACTGGTTCGCCCTGACCAGCGCCACAGAAAGCATAGCCACCAGGGTCTTCAGCACATGATGTGAAGCCCTATTCAGCCCCTTTGACACGAAATTGGTCACCAGGTTGTAGTGGTCTTTGAGGATGC
>DAOVMN010000235.1 GCA_030630685.1 Thermoplasmata archaeon
ATCTCTTTCTGTCCAGACAGCGAGGAGTGATTCTATTGAGAGATTGTCGGCAATTGCGACTGGTGGAATTCCATGGGATACAAAGCCAGATGGTATTTATAACTATCTTGCAGATAGAGAAGCTTTAGCAATTATAGATATTTCTGATTCAACATATCCTGTTCTCACCTTTCGTACCACCGGAACTTTAATGTGGAGTGTAGGAGTAGATATTCTAGATAATTTGGTCTATGTGAATTCCTTTAGTGATTTATGGATTGGTCGTGTTTATCCGCCAGACAGTATTCACTTTATTTCTCTTACTGATCTACCTGAATATGGGGGGACTGAACCTTGGGGAATTGAAGCGGTAGACACAATTCTTTTCTTTGCTGATGGTAGTGAGGGTCTATATATATTGAATGTAAAAAACCCTCAAAATCCAACAATTATTGCATTCTACAATACACCCGGCAGCCTCACTCATTTTTTCATCCTTGACACGCTCATCTATTGTGCAGATGGCGATAGCATGATCATACTGAACATTGCCAATCCAGCATCACCCCAGTATGTTGGTGCGGTGAATATCTACCGGGAGCATACAGATGTGCATGTGGTGTGGCCCTATGCCTATTGCACATCATATCCCAATCCCTTTGCTGGAAATGATGGTTCCATACAGATTGTCGATGTATCCAATCCGTCAAATCCAACAGTGATAGGGAGTTTTGATGGTATTAGAGGGAACACGAGGGCAGTATTTGTAAATGATGAATACATCTATGTAGCTGCCACAGATTGGTGGTATAGGTCGACTCAGGATAGTGGCGGAAGAGCGGACATCGAGGGTGGTGTGCGCGTTGCGCAGGGCATAATTCCCGATTCACTCATCATCAGCCATGATACGCCGGGCAATCCCAATGAGATATTTGTGAGAGGGAATTTGTTATTAGTGCCTGATTCAGACAGTTTGCAGATATTGTATCATCATAAGGTTGGGATAGAGGAGGAGAGAAAAAAGAAAATACCACTTATATCAAGGTTTTTTGTATTTCCGAATCCGTCAAAGGATAGAATCACTTGTAAGTTACAATTCAAGAAATCTTCTCGTATAATAGTGAGTGTTTATGATGAGTCAGGTCGTAAAGTTAGGGAGATATACAGGGGACCGATAATACCTGGACCTATGCGATTTTTCTGGGATGGGAGAGACAAGAACAGAAACATCGTTACTTCTGCCAAATACTTCATAAGGATTTCAACAGAAGATGTCAAATACACAGAAACGAGAAAAGTAATTTACTTAGGAGGTGGCAAATGACAAAGGTAAAATATTTAATTATTCTTTTCCTTATTTCATTATCTTTACCAGCATACAGCACTATACTAATGAGAAACACATTTGAGACGTACGAAGGTGATTCACTCCAAGAAATGGGATGGGATATAAACAAGGGTGGGAATGGCATTTGTCGTCGATTTCCTGAAAGTGGTTCAGATTATCAAGCTCAAGCACACGGATATTGGAGCCTTCACATCTACGACCCCAATGACACTTCCTATGCCAATGCTTATAAGACCTTCATCAACTCTGCGTCTGAGTATATGACTGAATTCTATATGTGGATAAAGAGTGATAGAGATGCTCCCATAGACTCCTTCCCTCTCTGTGTTTTATTGTACAAGCCTTCGGAGGAGGATACATCCTACAAGACTGACATTGCTCTGGTGCTTGATACTTTGGAAATGGTTCCTAATCATCATCCTTATGTAATTCGTGTTGAGGATGCCCAGGGTTTCCATACGGCTTTTTACATAGATTCCACGGATAGGTGGTATAAACTCCAGATATACAGGCATCCTAACTTTCCTAATCCTGCAGTGGTTGACTTTTATGTGGATGGAGATTCAATTGGCACATACAGTCCTATGAATTCCGGTTACAAAACAAACACGATTGCCCTCGGCACCAAAGAGTCAGATTCTCTATCTGGTGGAGAGGTATTTTATGATGTTGTGATCGTGACCACCGTGCCCTCGGGTGAGCATCCCCGATTGCTCTTCAGTGCATCGGATACCACACTATTACGAGAGCGGAAGGATGATACCACATCCACGATAAACGAGACCTATGCGAGCCTCTGGACCGACATCGGGAGTTGGGCAAATGAATGGATGAGACCGAAAGAAGACACCATCTGGTATGACACCCTCAACTATATTGTCTACCCCTTCCCGCAGCCTGCAGGCCATCCTAATAACCCCAACCAGGAACAGTGGCTCAGATATGCTGAGCATCTTGAGACACGATTGAACATACTCTCATTTTACTATCTGCTCGAGCCTGACAGTACCGCTCGCAGGGATAAAGCCAGGACCATACTCATGTCCCTCTGTAATGACTGGGAGCAATGGACCGATCCCGATTACAGAACGGAGGGGCAAGAAAATCTTTACAGCTATCACGATGCGGGGCGGTTACTGTGGGGTATTACGGTTGCCTACGACATCCTTTTCAAGGAGCTGAATAATTACGAGAAGATGACCGTACAGAACTCGCTTATCTCCCTCGGTTTGACACAGGCGTTCTTGCGGGCAAAGTATACAACCGGCTCAACAGAACCATGGAGATACCCGAACAAGGCGATGCGGATAATGAGCGCTCTGGGAACCGGCGTCCTGGTAACCGATGCCTGTTCACTGGAGATGTATCTCGACACCGCTGAGGTGAGATTGAAGCTGCTCATTGACACGGAAGCGGTATGCGACTCTGCAGGCGGATGGAGCGAAGGCATTGCCTATGCGCAATACGCATTGCCCTATTTCCTTGCCTTCATGCAGGCAGATACGGATACGGCGTATATCGACTCACTGAAGAATACCGGTTTTCTCAAGAATCATGCCCGATGGCGATTGTACGGCATGCTGCGCACCGATACCACCTTCAGCCCGGACAGCTTCTGGGAATATGGCGAATTGAATTTCTGCGACTATCATCAGGACTACACGAGGAAGACCTCTGACATGTACCGGCTTGCATCCCTGTACCAGGATGGCTACGCGCAGTGGTTCGTTGACAAGCGCCACGATATGATGAGGTATTTCTTTCCCTATATATGGCTTGATGACACCTTAAGCCCGGAGGATCCCGATTCCCTTGCAAAGTCGTACCACTGCAAGGAGATCGAATGGGGTATCCTGCGCAGCGGCTGGGATATCGATGACTGCCTCTTCGCCATGAAGGGCGATTCGGTCAAGTTCCATAGCCATGATGACAGAAATAGCTTCATCTACGGAACAGGCGGCAGCTGGTTCATAGAGGATTGGGGGTACGGTTACAGTGATACCACTAAATCTGCAGCATGCCATAATGTGCTCATCGTAAACAATGAAATGACAACAACGAGAACGGCGAAAGGAGAGCTTGCGAAATGCTACTGCTCATCAGATTACGGGTATCTCTATGGAGCAGCGGGAGACTGTTATGAGGAGCTTGACACATGGAACCGAGAGGCGATCGTGCTCTATGATGGCGGTTATTTCGTGGTAAAGGATTGGATCAAATCAGTTCCCGACTTAGTTGATACCTTGCGCTGGCAGGTGCACAGTTACATAGTAGCAGCTGATACTGACAGTTTAACACTTAATGATTCACTCACAGCAATAATTTCAAAGAACGGCAAACACCTATGGATGGAGATGCATAGACCGAATATAGTCAGTATAGATACAACAACACCTTTCCCCGATAACAGAGAATCTTACAAAAGGGTATATACAGAAATTATTGACACGTCTGGTATAGATTCTTTGTTATTTCTCACATCATTTCTTCCTTATGATGATGAGGACAGTTGTGCAGAGGTATCTGAAATCGATGGTGGAACTATGAGAGGTGTATTTATAGATACTGATTCAAAAGATAGAGCAATCCTTTTCAGCAAGAGAGGAAATACAGTCAAAGGATTGAGTTATGTCATAGACGTCCCTTCGGACAGTGCAGACAGTGCTGTTTTTAATGTTCTTGCAGATTTATATGTTTCGCAAGAACAAGCCACTGTCATGGTTGTTGATGAGAATCTGAATACAGGAACACGAGCAGATACTTCTCTAACACCAACTTCACAGGGAACAGCAAGTTTTGACATTTCAGGAACAGGAAAACACAGGATTACGGTATTCGTTCCGGGAAAGATAGAAAGCAATTCAGATGATGCAACTGCACCGAACAGCACAAGAAGGTTTATTTATGAAGACAGCCTGAATAGGTTTCATCTACTGTATGAGGATAATGATAAAATTATGCATGGCGAACGATTTTCAAATATCAATGGTTGGGTAGAAGGCTATCGTATAGGTGATGGAAAGTATCCTGCTCTTGCAAGTTTTACCGATACAAC
>DAOVMN010000373.1 GCA_030630685.1 Thermoplasmata archaeon
GTTCAATGATCCTGAGTTACATCCGCCATGACAGTCTGGTCGACACGCAGAGGGTCCTGGAGGCCCTCAAACAGTTTAAAGGCACGGTATGTCACACAACCATTCCCCCACAGGTAGAGGAGGTGATTTTGAAACAAACACAAAATGAATCGCAGTCTTGATGTCAATTAATTTTTTTTGAAAGGAGCAAATATAATGATTACCGATCAACCAGTAAACAATCATGACGACATGCGTAAGGTCACCGACAACATCCTGCGGGATGCCGGGATGAACATCGAGGACAGCGGAAGCGAGATCAGGCTGAAAAGTGAGTCCATCTCACCCTGGAAGGCACGATTCAGGAATGGCGGAAGCTCCATGACACTCTACCCCTTTGCACACGAAAAAACCATAGTAAATCTCACGGTGGTCTCCCCATCACTGGACGAAACCCTATCAGGGGATACATCTACCGTCTGGCTGAGAATGACGAAGCCGGAAGAGGATTCCGTCAATGTCACCATGGTTGTGAAGGCGGTCTATAATTTCACCGTTACCCCGATCGATCAGACCCTTAAAGGGGATCAGGGGGCCACCCTGAATTACACGCTCGAGGTGAATAATACCGGCAATGCGGTGGATATCTATAGCTTTTTACTCTCCCTTCCTAACGATCAGTGGGAAGGAGAATTCAAAGGCGTGAACACCTTTTCAGACGGAGAGGACACCAGATATTCCTTAGGGGTCGAGCCCAGAGATTCTGCTTACGTCTACCTCCACCTCACACTCCCGGCTTATGCGGATGCCAGAAACTATTCCATCCTTGTCTCTGTCTCGTCAGACCACGGCGAGGTAAGGCAGACCCATGTCTATGCTGTGGTGGAGCCCAATTATGGTGTGGAATTATCGTTGGAAGAGCTCAGCTTCGATGCAAGGGACGGGGAAAATCTGCCCATCGAGGTTGAGGTTATAAATGCAGGGAACATCCAGGACAACCTCTCCATGGGGCTCGACGGCCTCCCCGAAGGGTGGAGCGGGATCTATTCCCCATCGGTCTTCACCCTGCCACCACAGAGGAGTAAGGTAGTTACCCTGACGCTCACCATCCCGCCGGGTGATCCCACGCACGAATATACCCTTACCCTCACTGCTAACTCCCTGGAAGGCGGGATGGCAGCAAGCGAAGAGATAATTGTGAGGGTGGAGCTCCAGGACAAACCCGATCTGATCGTTTCCTCGATCTCCCTTTCCCCGGAAGCTCCGGAGGAAGGAAAGATCGTAACCATAACCGCCTCTGTTTCCAACGAAGGGATCGCCGAGGCAAAATTTGTGGTGGTGCAGTTCTTTGTGGACGGGGAACTTTTAGGCGAAGAAACAATAACGAGCCTGTCCCCTGGAATATCCAGACATGTCACAAAGGAATGGGACCCGACCAAAGGTGACCATACCATCCGGGTGGTTGTTGACCCTGCAGGCGATATCGGGGAAACAGACGAGACGAACAATGACCGCACGGAAACAGTCGAGGTTTCAGGGCCATCTTCCTCCAGGAATTATACCGTCATCATCTTCCTCGTGGTACTCGTAATCGGCGGTGTGGTGGTTTACAAACTGAGACCCTGGGAGAAATACCCTAAGGGGATCGGGGAAAGGAAGGAGAAAATGGAAAGGATGGAGAAGAAGGTAGAAAGAGAAGTGGATTACACCGGGGAAAGAAGAAAGGCCATAGAAGAGAGAGAACCGGCACACGGACCCGAAGCCGAGGGACCGGCACCGGAAGTGAAGAAGTCAAGGCCCAAGATCACCCTGGAAGAGGAGATATTCCCGATCATTATACACTGTCCATCCTGCAAGAGCAAGATACGGATCATCAGGGCAGGGAAGTTCAGATGCCCGAACTGTAGGCATATCGGAAAGCTTGACGAGACCGGGGAACTTGTCAAGGGCACCGGCCCAAAGGTCATAGCAGACTTGGAGGACAAGGAGGAAAAAGAAAAACAGATAGAAAAGAAGACCAGGGACAGGATAATCCATACCCAGGATACCCTTTTCCCTATGAAATACTCCTGTCTTGATTGCGAAAAGAAGAGCACGGTAGGAGAACCGGGATGGCACAAATGTCCCTTCTGCGGTTCGGTTCACTATGTTGACGAAGAGGGAGAGCTCGACAACCTGTCAGAGGAAAAAGAGGACGAGGATTCCGAGAGAAAGGTTATGGGCCTCGCATCGAAGGGAGAGGTGTCCTCCATTACCCGGGAAACCCAGGAGGAAGCAGGGGAAGAGGCCGAGTCCGCAGAATCCAAGGTAATAACCCTTGATAAGGTTGCCATATTCCCCGCAGTCGTGGTATGTCCTTCCTGTAACACCAGGGTGCGGGTAAAGAGCAAAGGAACGTACAGGTGTCCGGAGTGCAGGGAACAATTCGAGGTGGGACGGGTAAAGGAAATCACCTCCGATTGTCCCTGGTGCGGGATAACGATCAGGGTCAAGAGAGCAGGGAACTACAATTGTCCCTCGTGCACTAAACCCCTTAGCATAGAAGAGGACGGCTTCGCAGGCATAGAGATAAAAAATACACCGCCCGATGACTGGAGGACCCGTGAGGAGAGGAATCTTTCAAGGACCTCCCTCTACACCATACTGAACCACCTCCTCCCCGGGCTCACACGTATCGACGCCGAGAGACTCCATAACAACGGCTTCAGAAGCCTCAAGGATTTCAGGGATATTTCAGAGATCGACCTGGCGCTGGCCGGGCTCGATTCGGGGATGGCCAAGGCTGTAAAGGCGAAGCTTGACAAACTTTTTGAATGAGGCGAATGGCGGGTGCATTCCCATTTTAGGGGTAATTGAGAATCTCATTAACAACCGGGACTTTGTGA
>DAOVMN010000168.1 GCA_030630685.1 Thermoplasmata archaeon
AAAACGGAATGATGGATTGACCGATCAATCGGCGAATGAAAAATCAGAATTAGAGCCAATGAAGGCATCGGAAACCGATTTGATCGTTAAGGAATCCAGAATCGAGCCTCACCGACGCATGACAGGCCTATGCCCCACCTGCGGTACCGAGATTCATTATGTCCCACCAATAAAGAAATGGTATTGTCACGGGTGCAAGGATTTTGTGGAATCAAGAGAAAAAAAATGACCTTCTTGAGCCCACAATCTATAAATGCAAAAATGGATTCTTCCTGCCCTTACGGGAGCATGGGGTAACCAGGCATCCTCACTGGCTCCAGTTTTACAGGGAAATGAGATCCAACTGGTTTGCTGACTTTGTGATGACAAACTGGAACGTCGATCCCTCTTAGGGCGTAAGCCCAGAAGAAACCAGTTGATCTGGGTTCGAATCCCAGTGCTCCCACCTACTCCACTCCATCATAATCCTCATTTTCCCAAAACTCTGAATCAATGATGTGCTTGATGATGATCTCGCTGCTCAGCTTCTCGGGCCACACAGCAAAATCGATGAGCCTCTCCTGCTTCAGCTTTTCGTATGATGCCCAATCGTGGACCCTTGCAATGATGTGACAATCCTCGTTCGCCTCTTTGATATGCTTTGCACAGAGATACACTTCATGATCGTCGGGAATAGTTATCACTACAATCCTCGTATGCTCAATATTTGCTTTTCTCAGTACATTGAGTTCGTCTCCACTCCCCAAAATCGCCTCGATGCCCTGACTTCTAAGGAGCCTGACCCGGGAGAGTTTTCTGTCGATAACAATAAAATCCTTGGAATCCATATCGAGAAGGTAGGCTAACCTGGCCGAGGTCCGCCCATACCCTACGATGAGAATGTGGCCTTTCATACCATGTTTCTTTCCTTCTGAACGAACGAGTGCATGAACAAAAAACGGGGTGGCGGTTGCCGTTATTATGGACATGAACACCACTGCGGTGAGCAGCTCGGAATCAAAGATACCATACTCGAAACCCACAGCAGCCGCAGCAAGGGTAGCACTGAGCTGGGGCCAGAGAGTAACACCTAACACAAGCCCCTCCCGCTTTGGTATTCTCTTTAATCGTGAGAAGATCAATGCCCCTATGATTTTACTCGTTATCAATGTACCGATGATTGCACCGATGAGGATAATACCAGCAGCACCACTGAACAAAAAGGAGATATCCAGGCTCATGCCCAGCACCACGAAGAATATTGGTATGAAGAAACCATAGCCAAATCCATGAAGCTTTTCATGGGTCTTTTCATTTGGGATGTGGTGCCCCAGTATTGTGCCAACAAGGAACGCTATGATGATTCCGTGGAGTCCTATGATGTACCCGAGGGCTACACTGATTATCAGAACAGTGAGCACAAACTTGAGATCCGTTTCTCTTGGCTTGAGAATCTTCCTGCCGAAGAACCAGCGAGAAAGTCTCGGTAGAAGATGAACTAGTAAAAGGATAAGAAGGAATGCCTGTATGAGAAATAAGATGAATTTGAAGATATCTGAACCCCACTGGATAAGAAGCGCCAGGAGGAACAGACTCGACGCATCCATGATGATGATGGCAGGGATCAGGAAATCCGAGAATTTTTCTCTTAAATGGGCTGATGAGGCGACAATAGGAATAATCTCTCCAACCGATGAGGACATGAGGATTGTTCCCAAAAGGAAACATGTTATCAACTCATAGCCCCAGAAATTCCCTAACAGAAAACCGAAGAGGAAACATGTACCCGCGGAAATGATACTCAAATGAACTGGTTTTTTCCAGTCTATCTTTCCATATTCCCGGATTTCCAATCCTGCAATGAAAACGAGAAAAAGTATGCCGATGTCCCCTACGAACACAAGCGCATCATTGGCTTCGAAACCCAGACCATGAGGGCCCAGGACCATTCCCCCGATAATATAAAAAGGAACAATGATCATCTTCACTTCTTTAAGGAGTTCAGGAACGATCAGGGAGATGGTCAAGATGATGGCGAATACAATAATTGGGTCAACATCGTACATGGCAATACCGTATTGTGGGCGTGGTATATATCATTTCCTAGATAACTTTGTGGAAGTAAACCACAGAGATGAATTTTCCTTAAGTTGCAGGTCTCGGGGATTTTACAGATTCTCGTTAAGGAAAACTATAAATAAAATAATGCCTATACATTCCCCCCTTCAGAAACAATCAGCGAACGGAGGTAATAACCATGAGCGAGGACAACTCGGTATTCATCGGAAGGAAACCAGCAATGAACTACGTGCTTGCGGTGGTGACCCAGTTCAACAAGGGCAGCAACACCGTGATAGTCAAGGCCCGGGGTAAATCCATCAGCAGGGCCGTTGATGTTGTGGAGATCACGAGAAATAGGTTCATCAACAACCTCAAGATCGATGACATAACCATCGGCACAGAAAACCTGAAACTGGAGAATAAGAACGTGAATGTCTCTTTCATGGAGATCACCGTGTCGAAACAGGAAGAGGCACCTGTAACATCGCCTACGGAGCCACCCATAGAACCATCCGAAGCTCCAGCAGAGGCGCCTGAGCCACCCGTGGAACCACCCGAAGCTCTAACAGAAGCGCCTACGGAGCCACCCGTGGAACCACCCGAAGCTCCAGCAGAAGCGCCTGAGCCACCCGTGGAACCACCCGAAGCTCCGGCAGAAGCGCCTGAGCCGTCAATCGAGTAAGCAAAATCTATAAATCGTGTCAGAGTTCCGAGAGAAAGAGCCTGTGCAGCCTGAAGTCCGGCGTGAGTTCGGGATGAAAGGTGAGGGCAAACCTTGATCCCTGTCTGGCCATTACGATATAATCATCTATCTTAGCCAGGGGTTTACAATCCCCCCAAACATCAATAATGGCCGGGGCACGGATGAACACAGCCTCGTAGGGCTCCTCAAGTCCCACCACATCCAGCCGGGTTTGAAAGGACTCCCTTTGCCTGCCGAAGGCGTTGCGATCCACTTCCATGTTCATGAGCCCAAGAAGTCGTGTTCCGGTCCTCTGAACCTCGCTACCACCCTTCCTGGCCAATAATATGCTTCCTGCACAGGTCCCCATGATCGGCATACCCTCCTCTGCCCTATTTATAAGGGTATCGTGAAGGCCAAAGCTTGCCAGAAGCTTGGAGATCGATGTGCTCTCTCCTCCGGGGAGAATGACCCCATCTATCCTCTTTAGCTCATTCCGGGAGCGAACCTGCACGCCCTCTCCTTTAACACCCATCTCTCCGAAGGCCCGGTTCACTGCCTCGATATGCTCGGAGATATCACCCTGTGCCGCGATGATTCCAGTGCGTTTCATCGGGCGATCGAGGATGGATTATCAATTTAAGGTTTTGCCAAATTAATGGTGCATCTGATTGCTATCCTCACCACAGAATGTCATCCCCTGAAATTTATCAAAGCTGGTCTCAGGGTATCCAACCGGACAATCGGAAGCTTTGCCGGGTCTGGGACAAAATCTCGCATCTTCTGGTATGCGGTCTGAGCCATCCATGTCGAGGCATTGATAAACAGGATATTATGGAAACGGTCCATCTCACTGGTGTGCACGTGTCCTGTGACAAAAACATCCGGGACCTCATCAATGAGCAGGTAATCCTTGTGTTCGGGTGCGATTGGGGTTTTCCCACCATAGATGGGTGCCAGATGCCGCCGCCTCATCATCTCCTTCATGGCACCGATGGGTGTTGTGTAGCTCAATCCAGGGAAGGCGGGAATCATGTCGTCCATGGAGCGTCCGTGGTACACCAGAAAGTTTACACCGTGGAGTTTAAGCCGGATGGGGTTCCCTGTGAACATCACACGCTCTTGATCAAAGAGCCTCTTGATCTCATCGGAGAGTGCGGGTTGGGGTTCAGCCATTCTTACCCCATCGTGATTCCCCGGGGCAATTATGACCTTGATGTGATCCGGAAGGGAGTTGAGATCCTCTGCCAGTGCCTCATATTGGAGGAAGATGTCTGTAATCTTTAGGTCATCGTCATGACCCGGGTAAATGCCGATCCCGTCCACCAGATCCCCTGGGAACACTAAGTATTTTATCCGGGAGGCCACCTCTCGTGTCTCGTAATGTCTTCCATTGAGAAAGTCGATTGCCTTTTTCCATTCCTTTTCGAGAAAGGTCTTGCTCCCGATGTGAAGGTCTGAAACAAGGGCAGCCGATATCTCCTCCTCCGCTAAATTGGGGGAGTGCCTGAATGGCAGAGGTGGCCGGATAATGCTGTCAGGGTATATGGATGGGCCCCTACCAGCTCTTCCCTGCTTAACCCTACCCAGCACACCAATGACCTCATCATGGGTGATGGTGCCTACCTCCTTGAGAAGCCTGGAGTTGGATCCCTTGGAGATGTAAACGGAAATGGAATCCTCCTCGTCCTCTATCTCCACGCTCAGCCCCTTGTCTGTTGATATCACCCTGGAGACGATGCCGATGACGGCAACCTTGCCGGATCTGCTTTTTGCCTTATAGATAGGAAGGGTGTGCATCATCTCGGGCCTGGTCTTGATGAGATCCCTCAGTCTGTTGAAACGGTCCGCAAAGTATCGTGAAAAATCTGATATCTTGCCCTCGCACAGCGAATGACCGGTGACATCACCCTCAACGACCACATCATCCTCATATTCCGAGGCAATGGGACGGTAGCGATCCACACCCCTAAGCGGGATCATTGGTTTGGTCAGGGAGATTGCCTCACCACCCTCGCTTGCCGCCTCTAAAGAGGGGTTCCCCACACCCCCTATTATTGGAACCTCTTCCGATTTTTCTTCCTCTTCGAGCTCTTCGGGATGGGTACGGAGTGCCTCGGCGACATCCTCCTCTTCAAGGTAAAGAAGCTCACCCCTACCTGCCAGAATATCCTTCACGATGACCAGGGGCTCATTGTTCGTGGAAAGGAGACGGATCGCTCCCGGGGAGGCCAGAATCCCCATCTCTGCAAGGCGGGCAATGAGGTCTTTCATTAGAGCCACGATTGTTATCCATCTATTTTAATCATTCTGGGTAGTGCTTACTCTTGGGCAAGGAGGTTCAAATTATTATCTCTAAAATCGAGAATCTTCAATCCTTCATTCGGCTATACTCTCGAGCGAACCCTCGAAACTGTTCACATAGATCAATCTTCACAAGTTCCCCGCGACCAACCCAGAGGTACTCATCATGCTCATCACTGAGAAGCAACTGCCCGATTTCCAGGCGTCCTTCCATAATGAGATACACAACCTTAAATGCATTTGATTCGGATTCCGCAGTACCAGCCACTCGCTGAATAGATATGGTCAACCCTGTTTCCTCAAGCACCTCACGCATCAAGGCCTCGGCAAAATCCTCCCCCACATCAATCTTTCCCCCGGGCAGATCCCATTTCCCGGGATTCCCTTTGGAACTCATGGACCGCTTCAGCAATAGAATACGATCTTCCTCATCATGAATTACGGCTTTGACTGATAATCTAAATGGTTTCTGTGACATTTCAATTCCTCCGTGTCGAAGTTGTATTAATCATTTCTTTAGTATCCTCGATCCATTTTTCTAGCGTGTGAACATCCTTTTCCATTCCTGTCTTTTCAGATATTTCTCTAACTCTTTTGAAGTATTCAAGTGCCTCCTCGTACTTTTCTTTTTCATAATATACC
>DAOVMN010000081.1 GCA_030630685.1 Thermoplasmata archaeon
AACGAGCTGAGGCTGAGGAACATGGAAACCGGCAAGACCTATGACCTCACTATTTCCTACGAGAACGTGAGTACAGGCAATTCTACGGATTTCCAGGCCGCAGGAATAAGGACATCCAGGGAAGGACAGGGCTTCGAGGTTACGGATTGGGAAAAGCTGAGGGATGAGGAGGAAAAGCCTGTGGTGATCTCCCAGGGAGACAAGAAGGTTAATGCCTCTACAGGGATTACCGGGAAGGAGCTGGACGAGTTGCTCGCACCTCCGGAGGAAGAGGAAACCACGGTCTGGCTCTGGATTTCTGTGTTCGGGATCCTGGTATTGGTAGCGGTGATTTGGGGGATCGTCCTGTGGGAAAGTAAGAGAAGCAATTAAAAATCCGAGACCATAGGCGGAGCCCATGCACACCAATAACCCAAGGGGACTCTCTACGCTTTCCCTAGAAACCGGGGAAAAAAGGCCCTGGAGGCCCGACCATTCCAAGCTGGCCGCCCTACTTCTGAAGGGGAAGAATATTAATCTTGAGGGCATAGAAAGGGTGCTTTACCTTGGAGGTGGGCACGGCACCACTGTTTCCCATCTATCCGATATCCTCCCCAACGCCAGGATCTTTGTGGTGGAATTCGGCCCATCCATCCAGAAAATAATACATCTCGCCCGGAATAGGCCAAATATTCTTCCCATCATGGAGGACGCCGCCGTTCCAAAAAGGTACAGGCTCGCACTGAGCGAGGGACCAATGGACCTGCTCTATCAGGATGTGGCCCAGAGGAATCAGATAGAGATTATAAGGAAGAACCTGAGATTCCTGAAGCAGGGTGGAAGATTCATGCTCATGCTGAAGGTCAGGAGTATCGAGCAGGAGCGGAATAAAAGGGAGGTAGCGGAGGATGCCCTGAGTGAGCTGAGGGGTATTCCCGGCCTGATTGTAGAGGGATGGGTGGACCTGGCTCCTTACCAGAGGGAACACTATGCCTTCTGGGGAATTCTTCAAAGATCGAACACAACCCTGACACAAGCCGGCGACTCCCTCACCTCGAGCATGTGATAGGTCACCGCCTTGATCTCAAGTGGATAATTGTGCTTCGTCGGGTCAAACGGTTCTCCAAAGGCCGTACCCTCAAGGAAGAATCCCTCCCCCGCTTTCCTGATTTCCACCCTGAACTCGGTGAAGAGTATCCCTTCCACCTCGTAAAGATAGAGCAGTTTCGTGAGGTAATCCACGAGAAGCTCTTCGAGATTATCTGATTCTATCCTCACCTCCAAGGACCTCTCGCTTCCGATATCGGAATTATCCGACAGGATATCGAACATCCCCTTTGCCGCATTCTCGAAGGCCTCGTCAAGGTCCCTTCCACATGCCTCCAGGCCGATGTCCGCGGTATGATCAATGATTGTATAACCCTTGTCTCCTTCCTTTACCAATGTAATCCCTTCTCTTCTTCCTTTACCAAGTTAATCCCTTCTCTCCTTCCTTTACCAATGTGATGCCTTCTCTCCTTCCCTTACCAAGTTAATCCCTTCTCTCCTTCCTTTACCAAGTTAATCCCTTCTCTCCTTCCTTTACCAATGTGATGCCTTCTCTCCTTCCCTCACCAAGTTAATCCCTTCTCTCCTTCCTTTACCAAGTTAATCCCATTTCTCAATCGATTATTCCCACGTGTTTCAGGGCTTCCTCCGCTTCCTGGCAGGTGAGCCCCTTCCCGAGGATGGTATAACGCTCTGGACGGATGTCCTTTGCCTCCATTAGCGCCCGGATTACCTCTTCCCTCTTCAGCCCCAGAGCCGAGGCGGTGGTTGGTATCCCGATGGTTTCCATCACATCCCTGAGCATCTCCCAGTCTCCTCCCTGAAGGTAAGCAGTAACAATGGACCCTAAGGCGCATTGTTCACCATGCAGGGCCGGTCTCTCGACAATCCGGTCCAGTGAGTGTGAGAATTTGTGCTCCGCCCCGCTGGCAGGCCTTGAAGAATCCGCTACCGCCATGGCTATCCCAGAGGTGATGAGCGCATCGACAACCACCCGGGTGGAATTCCCGGTCTTTTCCGGGATCTCGGAGGCGTGTCTGATAAGGAGCTTCGCGCTGAGCCTGGACAGTTCGGCAGCATATTCGCTAAACCCCTCTCCATTTTCATCCCTCCCTATTTCCCAGTCCCTTACAGCGGTGATATTGGAGATCACATCCCCGCAACCGGAGGCAATGAGGCGGTAAGGGGCATTCGAGAGGATGGTGGTGTCCGCCACGATGACCGCAGGTGGATGAGCGGCCATGGAGGTGTTTATCCCATCAAGCCGGATGGAGGCCCGGGCTGAACCGATGCCGTCGTGGGAGGGGGCTGTAGGGACGCTCACAAAAGGGATTCCGGAATCGAATGAGGATTTCTTTGCGATGTCTATTGGTCTCCCACCTCCCACACCAACGGCGATCTCCGCTCCATGCTTGAAAATCAATCCCTTGGCTCTATCCAGCACCTTTCCATTGGCAGCGGGTATGGAGTACACCAGGATTTTCATCCCTTTTTCATTAAGGAGCTGCTCGACCCTTCTACCCGCTATATTATAGGTGATCTTATCACAGATGATGAGCCCACGCCCGAGATCCCCTAAGAGATCCATTGCACTACCGATCCCTTCTATCGCATTGGGCCCTCTGCTCAGTACGGCAGGGAGACGGATATTTCTTATTCCGAGTGTTATTTCCTCACTTTTGCCCATTTAGATCACACGTAAAAGCTAAGGGTATTATTTTAAATTGTTCCCGGATGGATCGGATAGAATATCTGTGAGAGTTTGTTGAGAAATGGTTGGAGTCCGGCAATAATTAGTCGGTAAGATCTGCAAGGAGGTGAAATCTCCCGTATGTCCTCCGCCTGATATTACAAAAAACCAAAAACTCAAAACTTATATCATTTGTAAACCTTTTTTCGATGAGCCACAACCAATAGTATCACCTTCTTTTCTTTCTCCTCGACTTTGTATACTATTCTATAACTGCCTGTCCTCCATTTCAAACACTTCTCATTGGAATAAACAAGTAGAGAACCTTTGTGTGGCTTCTCCAGGATTCTTTCGATCGAATGTAAAATTGCCTCTCTATCTCCTCTCTCCAGCTTTCTCAATTGTTTAAGAAACAACTTCGTGTATTCAAGATTGTAGGTTGTCATTCGATTGATTCCTTAGACCGGCGATGGTTCCACTCAGTGTTTCACCTCTTTTGTACTCTTCCAGTGCGGTATCCATGTTTTGCCTGAATTCTTTATCTGAAAGCATTTCCAGATTCTCTATAAAGTCGTCAAGCTCTTCTTTAACCATTATCAGCTTTATGAGTGCGTCTTCTGCTATGTCCTTGTCTTTCAGCAAGTGCGGGTCGATAGTTTTCAGCTTCATTCATGTCACCCAAAGAGATTTGTTGTTGTGATGAGGTAACGGATTGTGTTTCTATTTAAGGGTTGTGTTCACGTTGGATGCGGTTTATCAGTATGAGTTTGAGATGTGATCAGGAAACATTTACTTGCTTACAGATGTTAGCAACAACTCGTCGAGTAAAAAGATATATAATATATGGTTACAAAGATGCTTCAATGATCCGTTTGAGCAAGCTAAAGATTTATGATAAGGGTCTTGGCAAGGTAAAGATAAAGAACCGGTATTCCGCCTCGGACGATGTCCTGGCGGTAGCGATCAGCAAGGATGGTCGGGCCTTTGCGGGCGCAACCTTTGATAAGGTCTATTACTTTTCAGAGGGCAGATTTCAATGGAGGCTAAATATCGATAACTTCAATTCCCTTTCATTATCCGAGTGCGGAAGATACCTCGTCACAGCTACCCTCACGCGTCTCATCTACATGGACGCTCCGCATTTCAAACCCGAGGAGGCGTATGTGGAAAAAACAAAAGGACTTCCCGAGGAGAAAAAAGAGGGAAACTACTGGATACAGCCCGTGACCGATATAGATATTGCGGTCATTTCCTCGGATGGCAAGAACGTCGTGGTAGGTGGCGAGAAGGCACTGTACTATTATACCAGCACAAGGGAGAAACTCTGGTCGTTCGAGATGGGCGACAAGATCTGGGGCGTTTGTATCTCCAAAGACGGTGAGATCATTACCGCAGGCTCGGGTAAGGAGGTCTATTATTTCAACAGGGATGGGAGGCTTCTCTGGCAATTCAGGACAGGGAGTCTCGTAAGGTTCCCTTATCTCTCTTCAGACGGCAAAAAGGTGCTCGTATCCTCCAGCCGTAAGCTTTACATGTTCACCAAAAGGGGGCAGCTTGTATCCGAGGTTGAAACAGGCACCTCCCAGACCTTAGGGGCCTCCGAGGAGATGGACACAATCGCAGGAGGCACATCCACAGAGGTATTCTGCTTTAATGGTGAGGGAAAACGGCTCTGGGAAAAGGGGGAGAAGGATTTCATAAATGTGATAAGAGTAACGGCCAATGGCGAAGGGGTGGTCGTGGGAACGGGCAGCGATGTCCTCAATAATCCTGCCCTTCAGGTCTACCACAGAGACGGCACCCTGCTCTGGAGCTATTTCTCAAAGGGGATAGTGAAGGCCATTGCCACGGATGAGAACGGACATTACATCGTGGTAGGTGTCGGTAGGAAGATAAAGAGGTTTGAAAATACCATCATCCTCACACGCACCTCCATCACAGTCTCGGAAAGATGTAGGGAGGTCCTCGAGGCATTGAAGGCCAGGGGCATCGAGGTGAGCAGGCAGGAGAAGGATTTTCAGGAGTATAATCTCGCCCTTAAACATGGAAGGAGCGAGGAGGCACTAACCAATCTCCTGGATCTCGATAAAGCCCTGTGCAGGATAAAGGAAAGATATCAGATGGCCAAGGACACGATACCCAACTGGCTTGAATCCCTGGGCCTCAGTGTTGAAGCGAATAATGAACTTATCAACGGCATCTTCCCGTTGTACAATAAATATATCGATATAAACGATAATCGAACATTGGCCAACAAGAAATCACAGATGGATTCTTATGTCAAAGGCCTTAAGAAAGCTCTTGAATCCGTGGATCCCAACATCATAAAGGACATTGAAAAAAAGGGCAAAAGGCCAGTTCTCAAGCAGAAGCTTTCCACTATTTCCACCACAATAGAGGCGATTTCCGGACTCAAGAAGGTGGTGGAGAACCTCCAGACCGAGAAGATTAATTTCATCTTTGAATTAGAGGACACCACAAGGAACATCATCCTCGACCACCTCTCAGGGAAGAACTACGAGAAGGTGATCTCGGAATCACTTCAACGGGCTGAGAAATTCGAGGCCAAGATAGAGGCGCTCCTTCACAGGATACAGAGGTTCGAATCCACAATAAAGATGTGGAGGGAGCAGGAGAGCATGTATTCCCCGGACAGCGTGCTTGTAGAGATAAAAACGTCCACCAAGGAGGAAGAGGGAAGTATTAACCTGATCATCACCATCACCGACCACTATAAGGTCCCTATCACCAAGGTGAATGTCCGAGCCTTTACCAAGGACCCGATATTCAATTTCATCGAGCCCGAGCACGGGGTGAGCGGGATACTCCCGGAGATACCATCCGAGAGATCCGAGGAGTTCTGGTTCAAACTTCTCTCTGGTGCTTCAGAGGATGTGGTGGTGAACGGTATCCTCACCTTCGAGCTCGAGCGGGTGGAATACCGGGTTAGGCTCCCGCCCATGAATATCAGCCTCCTCTCTCCAAACATAACCGGGGCCTCTCTTTCCGAGGGAGAATACTCCAAGACCATGGAGAATAACGAGAACTATCAGGAAGCTTTGGCCATCAAAGGGGTGGAGCTTAAGGAGGTGATGAATTACCTTCAGGAACGCCTACGACGTTTCAATGTGGTGAGGGATAAAAAGGCTGTTACCGGTGAAGGGGAAGCAAGGATCCTCTGGAATGCCGGGAAATTCGGGAAGAAGGACCTGATCCTGGTGACCGTTGTGGTGAGAGAGAGAGAGGGCCAGGAGATCGAGATCGGGACCTCTGCTTATTCTACAGATTTTGATAAGGCCAAAGCATTCGTTCAGGATATGATGAATTATTTCAGTATGACATATAAAGTAAAGGACATCGGAGCGTGATACACTGGAATGTATCATCCTTGCAGGAGGCCTCGGCACGAGATTGCGGCCTTTGACCTATCGTATCCCAAAACCTATTATTCCTCTTCTCAACCAGCCTATGGTAATGCACATAATCGATCGTCTTCCGGAGGTCGTAGACCGGGTGGTGCTTGCTGTGAACTATAAGAAGGAGATGCTTGATAATTACTTTATGAGGCACGAGGACGAAATCCGCCCGGAGGTCGTCCTGGTGGAGGAGAAGGAGCCCCTTGGAACAGGGGGTGCAATCAAGAACTGCGAAAAGGTCCTTTCAGGCACATTCCTTGTATTCAACGGGGATGTCATAAATTCCATGAACCCTCAACGGATCATTGATTACCATCACTCAAGAAAGGGTATCGGCACCCTGGCCGTCTGGGAAGTGAAGGATCCCACTAGATACGGTATTATCGGGTTCGATAATGCAGGAAGGATAACCCGATTCCTGGAGAAACCCGGGCCAGAGGAGGTGTTCTCCCACCACATCAATGCAGGCGCCTATGTACTGGAGCCCGAGATACTCGATCACATAGAATCAGGCAGGATGGTTTCCATCGAAAGGGAGGTGTATCCGTATGTGCTTGATAAGGGGCTCTATGCCTTCCCGTTTGGCGGCTATTGGGTTGATGCAGGTACGAGAGAGGATTTCCTGGGTGCCACTGAAAAAATCATGGGCTTCAAAAGCATGAAGAACGAGATCGGCGAGGGGTGTATAATCCATCCCGAGGCAAAACTACTTCCACCTGTATTGATGGGAAATAACTGCAGGATTTCCAACTGTGTTGTTGGGCCAAATGTGGTTATCGGGGACAACACAAGAATAGAGAAAGATGCGAGAATAACAAACTCCACCCTTTTCAATGATATTGTTGTGAGTAGGGGAGCGGTTATTCAAAATTCCATTCTTGGGGCTAATATGGGAATCAAAGAAAAAGAGATCGTGGAGGATAAAATCATTGTTTCTCCTGAGCCCTTTCTCTCTCAAGCGTGAGTTCCCCCCTGAGTTCCTCGAGCTCTGCCATTATTTTTTCAATGATCTTAAGGAAGTGCTCCAGGTACTCATCCATCTTTTTCAGAATCACAGCACCCTCTACGGAAGGCTCGATGATACTCTCCTCCTCGAGTATCCTCAATGAGTATCTCACCTTATGATGCGGGTATCCTGTTATATCCGATAGACGAATGATTCCGATAGGCTCTTCGCGCTTGATCATCTTCAGTATCTGAATATGGCGTTTCAGGATAGCAAGTTCCTTCTCTAGTTTTTTGGTAAGAGCATTTTCGATTCCAAGACTGGCTTTGGTCGGGGTCATTTTCGTACCTCCAGTGTCATGTGATAACACGTCTATTATTTATTCCTTTTGTTGGGGTTTTTGGTTGCAGGTCTCAACAAGAATAGGATGTCCCCCGGCATAAACAGGTACTCCTCACTGCCGCAAGCGGCTCCGAACCCTGACCCATGCCGGGGAGGTTTGCGGTCTCGGGGTTGTCCCCATCCTCATCGGTCGTATCCTCGGCGGGGGGCCCGTTCGAGGCCATGTATGCCTGCGCTTGCAAGGGGTATCATGGGTCAACCCCTTCTTCGATACAGGTACAGCTTGTAGTAAAGGTGAAGGTATTAATGTCTTTCGTTTTCCTTGCTGGGATGATGGTTGTGCAGGGGGAGGGGCCCCGGAGGAGCGGGGCTCTTCCCTATGGCTGTAACCGATAAAAAGGAAAAGGGAGGGAGCAACTCACAGGTACTCCCTGCACTTGTAGCAGTAGTGGCGCCCGTACTGTGGAATGTACGTCGCCTGCCCCCCACAGCGCCCGCATATCGCACCTGCCTCGCCCATGGGTACAACCGGTCTTGTGATCGTAAGGGGCTGGCTATACTGCATCGGAGTCTGTGCCCGGGCATACGTGGGTGCTTGTCTTGGTGTGTAGGTTGGTGTTTGCCCTGGTGTGTAGATTGGTGTTTGCGTTGGCGTGTATATTGGAGTTTGCCCTGGTGTGTATGTTGGTGTTTGAGCTTGGGCATACGTTGGTGTTTGCCTTGGTGCATGAAGCGGCAGGTAGTCACGGCAGTTCCAGCAGTAGTATCTCTGGTACGTCGGGATGTAATCGGCTGCGGTGCCGCACCTTTGACA
>DAOVMN010000127.1 GCA_030630685.1 Thermoplasmata archaeon
CTCGTCGTATTCTCGTTTTGGCCATGTAGCCCACATATAGGCTACAATATATAAGCCTTTCGACTGCAAGTTGTGCCTTCTATTCTGGACTTTTTCAAGAACGAAAGAATTTGTAGCCTATAAAACCCATAATGTCAAGTATTAAGGCGGTGGTCTTTTTCTTCTCTTTTTACTGATCAATGACACAACAATGGCCAGGACAGCGATTACTGCAATCCCTTGAATGAGGCAGATGCCACAAGGCATATAAGCAAGAAGTGATATGGAGAAGTGGTGAAATTTGTATGCGACAATTGCGATCTGCACAGACAGCACTTAGATCACCGCAAAGAGGATGATACCATGCCTAAGCTATTTTCCGTTGCTTCCTGGAACGTCGAGCACTTCCGTAATGCCTCACCGGACGATGCGGCACGAATCCAACGGGTTGCGAAATTCATTGCCGGTAACGCTGGCGGCCCGAGATCCATTCCGGACATATTTGCCCTTTACGAGGTCGAGGGGAAGGATGTCTTTCTGGATTTCATGAACGAGTTCCCGGACCATCGTTTCCATCTTACCGAGGGCAAGCAAACACAGGAGATTTTCGTTGGAGTACACCGTGATCTTCAAACGTTCTCGACACAGAGGCTGGAGTTCAAGACCGGCAGGGAGTACCAACGGCCAGGACTGCTTCTAACGGTTCGTGCCAACGGTGTCGATTATACAATACTATTTCTCCATGTCCGGAGTGGGAGCGGAACCGAGGACTTCGGGTTGCGGGATGCCGCACTTGAACATGCCTTCAACCTGAAGAAGGTACTGGATAAGATCAGTGGAGGAAATGGCAATTTCATCTTCCTTGGCGACCTCAATACCATGGGCATTGATGATCCCGTGCCCTATTCGAAGATGATGGATCTGGCGCCTGAGAAGGAGATCTCCCGTATAGCCTATTGGGCGAAGAGAAGAGGCATGCGGCTTCTCAGTAAGGAAACAACACCCATCGATGGTGTCGATAAGGAGGTCACATGGTACAACGGCAGTAAATACTATGTGCCGTCAAACCTGGACCATGTCGTTGCAGCGGATCACCTCAAGATACAGAGCCAGGATAATGGACCGTTCCCTGTTTCGGTCCTTGGCTGGCCCAAGCTGGTACAAGGCAAATGGAGTGATTGGCTCTCCGAGTATTCGGATCATGCCATGCTCTACTTTGAGGTCTGGGAGTAGTGTGTAAAAGGAATGTCAGGGCATTCGGTTGGCAAGTGAACGGTCTGAAAACAATGAGGGAATCCATAGCCGAAGAGGGGGACCTGCCCGTGCGTGGGGATTACACTGCTGGCGAAGCATTCGGTATAGCTATTGGGGTTTCAGTGGTGTTTGTGTTCTTGGCATGGTGCGTGGTTAGAAACAAGGACTTTTACTGATCGTTGGCGATCTCAATCCAAAAGCTCGTTTTCAAAATCTTTTTATACGGTATCCGAGTGGTGGCGGTGTGAAATAATGGGTAATATTCGACCGACCTATATCAAGAGAGTGGCAATCCATCTGGTCAAGGAATATCCTCAGGCGTTCACCGGGGATTTCCAGCACAACAAGGATATGGTGGACCAGCTTTCCTCTGTGGATAGCAAGACCATGAGGAACCGGATAGCCGGGTATGTTACCAGATACCGCAAGAACCATATTGTGTGAGGTGCCTCAGTTTCTCCTCTTTTTGCCAGCTCCTTTTTTGCCTGAGAATAAAATCCATTTCCAAAAATCTCCCAGAGACCCGCGACCTCCGCAAAACTATTTATATAACGGGAAATCACCCTTCTTCGATACCATGAGATCGAAATGTATTGTTCTAATCACCGCTTTGCTCATTTTCGGTTCCTCGGTGCTGACAGCCCTGCCCATCCATTCCCGGGTAACAGCCTCCGCTGCGGATATGGAATCGGGCCCAGCCAACGATTACCAAAAAGGGGTTGCCTGGCAAGAGCTGGTGCCGGTTAAGGGGGCATCGTTCGTTTATTTCGACCCGGACAGTTATCTTGACGACTATGCCTTCATGGCCGGTGTACCTGCATCTGTGTTCAATGCAAACGGCAGGCTCTACTCCCATCCGCTCCTCTATTACGAGGAGCCTGTTTCCGGGGCGGGCAACATGCGTGCCCTCAATTCCTCCCAGGGCGTCCATTACTTCATGGAGGACTGGTACACCTACTGCGATAATAAACTGGATTTCGTTAATCACATAAACATGCCGGAGGATGCCCGGGAGAAGATTGCCATGGAGTACAATGCCTCTATACACTATTCCATCACCTCCTCGAATCCGTATTCCCTTTCATCCGGATTGGCACTCCACTCCTGGAAATACTCGGACCGGGCCGTTGTCGTGCCCATACATTCGGATTTCAAGAGCATGGAGAAAGAGGCCACAGGATCTGTCTCTAAAGTCCTGCCGGGCTCGGCAATCGTTCGGGAGCACTTTTCCGGGAACAAATATCCCGACCCGGTTCAACCGAACGAGCACGAGTTCCAGGTTCCCGAGGGGTACAGGTATGTAAAGGTGCACCTTACATGGACCTGGCTTGGACAGGAACTTGTCCCTGACGGTTCTTCTGCTACCGAACGTGGGAAGGACCTGGATCTTCAGCTCTACGATTCCCAGCTCGGTGAGGTCGTGGCCTCGGAGTTCTGGAACGTCATCGAGGGGGACCTCTACCGCCCCTACCAGCCTCCCGAGGAGATCGCCAATACCTACGCCTACCACAACGGTTCCTGGACTGCCACAGTCACCTATATGCCCACCAAGGGTATCGGAAACGAACTCGAGGCTCAGTTTGCCAGGGCAGACTATAATATCCACATAACCGGGTACGGTGGAGAGAACTTCGAGATCCCGGAAGAGGTAAACTACAAGGCCGAGGATGCGAGTTTTACACTGTCCTGGGAAGGGGATTCCGGCCTCGGACTGGTGATCCTGGATCCAACAGGGGCCGAGTTTGCCTCCTCTATAGATGATGCCCAGGGCTCCCGCACCATCGAGGTGAAACAATTGGGTGCAGGGAGATATTCCTTTGCAGTGATCAACCTGGACGGCTCTCCGAGCGATATTCCGTTCACCCTATCCTATTCCTGGGTACAGCGGGAGCCCGAAGAAAAAGGCACAGATCTGGCGGCTGCCGCAAACGGTGCGGTACTCGCTTCGATAAAGAATGCGCCCCTCCTGTACATGAAAGAGGACAGCCTTCCGCATGATACTAAAGAGGCACTGGACAAGCTTGGTGTGAAGGAGGTGTATCTTGTTAACCCGGGGAGATACGATGTGGAGGACGAGTTCGACTATCGGGCCTTCTGGGATGCCTTTGAGGTGCATGAGCTGGATTCCTTCAAGGAAGTATATCGGAAGATACGCTCCCAGACCCAAGAGAACGATGTGGTGTTCACCACCGCGGATCCCTGGACCTCATGGCTCCCGGGAGAGGGAATTGATGGAAACAGGGACATGGAGAAGGCTAACTATGTGGGGCCGGCCGCTCTTGCCGGGGCATTCCACGGTTCCCCCGTCCTTGTGACGGATGTTCATCCCGAACTCTCTGCCCCGAACGCCTGGCACAACGAGTTCTGGAGGCGGGCCTATGACGCAAGACTTCCGCCCTCAATCGCGGCCATGTACCTTTCCGGGATGATGGTGTACGATTTCCTTGGAAAGATGGGGCTGGATAAAGAGGAGGAGATAGAATCCATCCTCACCATAGCAGGCCAGTTCGACATTGGCCAGGGCTGGGACCGGATGCTTGTTGGCAAAGCGGTTCCCGGAAGGATCATCGGCACCCCTGTGGATGCGGCCTACTGGATAGACCGCTCCGCTCTTTATCCTGCGATCATCTATGCCAATCCCGGGGTGAACCCGGACATCGACCCATACCAAGGCAAGCGCATTACCGGCTCACATTCCCGCTGGACCGGTGCGGATTACATTATTACCCCCGAGCGGGAGGTGGAGGTGGAAGCCCCGGTTCTGAACACATGGGTATCCTACCAGCACCGCTTCAATGAGAGGGCAAGCATCTACTGGGGATGCGACTACACAGGCCCCGCAGGGATCACGCCCGGAAAGACGGAATCCGGGGATCCCATAGATGAAGGGAACAGCAACTACTATGACGACGGAAAATACTACTACCCGGACATGACAACCTCCGAGGTGGTGCCCTTCTATTCCGAGAAGGCAGGGTATGACACGGTCCATGCCACGAGCTTCGAGCGTACCATGGAGAACCTGAACAAGGGTGCACTCATCTGGTTCGAGGGGATGCACGGAGGCCATGACCATTACGAGGAGTCCGGGCTTGTGGGCTTCTGGAACGCGGAAGGGAGAACGTGGCGGGACATCCCTATCCCTGCGCAGATCGAAAAGAATCCATGGAGAGGCTATGAAAAGGGTGGCGCAACAGAGGAGGGAATGGAAGGGACCGGGCCGGACACGATTACCATGAGCAAGCAGGCCGGTGCAGACCTCGTACCCGCTTCACAGCTTCCGGGCACGCTGTATGAGAACCACGACGGTGTGATCATTGCAATAGCAGAGCAGTCCACACAGACGGCATACTACACGGGCTATGACTTTGATGACAGCCTCGGGAACATTCATTCCGTGGGGATGAACGCTGGCTCGTGCCTGATAGCCAATACCTATCTCCACCTTACCATGGTGAGGCACGGAAGTGCCTTCCAGGTCATCGATCCCTGGCTTACATCATGGTACTCGGCCTTCGCGATGGAGATGTTCATCCGGGATATCGCCCTGGGCAAGACCATTGGAGAGGCCTACGCTAACGGGATTCATCAGGTTGGAATCGAGTACCTGACCCAGCAGTGGTGGTGGGACATCTTCGAGAATGTGGTCTATTTCGGGGACCCGGACCTCAGGGTGTATACACCCAGATTCCACTGGGAGGAGCCGGAGGCGGTCAGCCTGGAAAATGATATTGACGGGCACGTCGCTCATGCCACCTCCCATCCCAACGAGATCAACTCCACGTACCTTTACAACTACCTCCTTGCTGGCGGGGTTGTGGCTGTGGGGGCTGCGGGATACTGGTACTGGAGGCGGAAGAAGGGCAGGGTAGAGGAGGCTGAGGATGTATGGGAGTGACCGGGCAGGAGATACCAGATGATTCTATACCAAATAATTAAATCCCATTTTATACCAAATAATTAAATCCCATAAAAAGAACCCCATAATACTTAAATATCAATGCCATGATGACTCCCCATGGACCCCAGCATCGTCCAGCAGATCCTCGATAACGCCGGGACAAGAGGAACCGCCATCCTCTCCAGGACAATCAAGGAAATGGTGAAGGACAAAAAGATCATTCTGGTGGCTCTCATCTCCCTCATCCCGATAATACTGGGGCTCGTCTGGTCCCACTACCTCTCCTCAGAGGAGGACGTTTCCGAGGTGCAGATAGACGAGATATCCACGACCGGGGAGATCTATTGTTATGTCGATGTGCCGGATTATCTTCCGGACACAGGGAACTACACCTTCAAAGGAGAGCTAATCAACCGGGGAGATACCACACAGCAGGTGGCCGTGAACCTGACCATCGGGGATGTGCAGAAGACCACAGGCCTGATGAACATCACCCCCTTAGAGGATCGTCCCGGGAGTGAACCCTATAAATTTTCCATTACCTATAACATGGATCATTACGACCCGGGCACCACTTTCCTGGTGATCCAGCTCTATGTGAAAAACTCCATGTCTGCCGCCCACCTTCTCCCTGCGGACTTCGACTGGATGAATCTCGATTTCTCCCAGTTGAACCCTAAGGACATCTACGGGTCCAACAGTGCGATTTATATTGATGGGATCGAGATAAAACCCATAGAGGTGGGCTACAGAGAAGGGCCAACACTTGAGATTACCAGGAACGTAGATTTCATGCCCCTTACCCTTACCCATCCCTCCGTGCTTACTCCGGATAGGGACAACCACCTGAATCTCTCCATTTCGTCTCCTGAATTAGGAACTAATATTTCTGTTAGGCTGTATTCCTATACGAGTGTATTCGATTATACCGAACTGGTCGAGGATGGGCCTGGCGATCTCAACTTCTCGATAACCCTGCCACAGGGGTTCAGGGACTACGGTTTCGACAGATATTTTTTATTAAGATATACCATAACAACATCCGGAAATGTGACCTATGAAAGATTTGCAGGATTCACCATGGACCTTGTGAAAGAGGAGTATCTGACTCCCCCGGAATATTATGAAATTGTCCTATCCAACAATACGATGTACAGTACCAAATTTAGCTGCCCTCAACTTTATTTAAGTGATAACTACAATAATCTCCAACTCCATCTAACGAACAAAGACCATAAAAGTGTCGAAATAAAAGTCCATCTGTCCATTTATGCATTTGATTTTTATTATGACGAAAAAGGACCATATATAAACTACACCAAGAATATTTCCATGGAAGCAATCAGCGAGACAGACGTGAACCTGACCATTCCTTATCTCTTAAA
>DAOVMN010000433.1 GCA_030630685.1 Thermoplasmata archaeon
CCCGATACCCGGGATACGATATCCAATAGAAAACTGGTTCTACGTGCCGGATGAGGACATAACCTTCGATGCGTCCCAGACCCAGGATGGGGACGGCGATGAACTGAGCTATAACTGGACATCCTCTCTTGATGGAAAGATCGGCACCGGCAGGGAGTTCGGCCGACGGCTATCCCATAGTGAGCACCTGATAACCCTCGAGGCGGATGACGGCTATGAGAGCGCGGAGGTACGGGTAAATATCACTGTGAACACCCCTCCAAGAGCAAGGATCACCTCTCCCGAGGACGGGAAGATATATCTCACGAATGGGAGCGTGGAATTCGATGCGGCGTCCTCTTACGACAAAGATAACGACCACCTGGTCTATCTGTGGAGATCCAGCATCGATGGGGAGCTCGGGACAAAAAAGAGGTTCGAGAAAAGCCTCTCCGAAGGGGAGCATGTAATAACTTTAATCGTAAATGACGGCTGCCAGACAGGCGAGAAACAAATGACAATCAGTATCAACTCCCCTCCCGTGGCAGTGATCGACAAACCAGCGCATGGGGCCAAATATTTGACAACCGAGGAGCTGATCTTTGATGCCTCTTTTAGCTTCGACAGTGAAGATGATATCCACTTCATCTGGAGCTCGAACATAGACGGGGAGATTGGCTACGAACTTACATTCAAGAAGAAACTCTCGGCCGGTACCCATACCATTACTTTGATTGTGGAGGATGGGAGAGGTGGGTTTGACAGTGAAGAGATCGAGATCGAACTGGATACCCCTCCGGAGATCATGCTGCTGGAACCCGATTATGAAAAGAAGATCAAGGGAACCGGCCTGACCCTTCACTGGAGGGGCGAGGATGAGGATGGCGATCATCTCACCTATAATGTCTATCTTGATACGATCTATCCTCCGAATAAGATGGTGGCTGCCCGATATGCCGGGGAATCCCTTGAGATAGAAGGCCTCGAAAAGGGAAAGACCTACTACTGGAGGGTCGTGGTCAAGGACGGTTTTGCTGAGAGGGAATCCGAGATCCGAATGTTCGAGGTGAAGGAAGAGAACGATGAGTTTGAGATAGGGGAAGTTGCCGCACCAACCGTTATTCTTCCCTTTGTTACCATTGTTGGGGTCGTCGGGACTGCCGTTCTTTTGAAAAGACGTAGAAAGGAAGAAGGCGTTCTCCTGGGGGAGTGTCCTCGTTGCGGAAAAGATATGGTATATGTGGACGAGTCCGAGGACTTCTACTGCTGGGGATGTGAAGAATATCTCGAGTATATAGATGAGGAATAGGATACCATCAGAAACCGAAACATTTATTTTAAAGGAGCGATGTTGAGCCGGTAATCAGGAGGCACACTAATGGGTAAATCGATATCTCTGTTTATACTGATCACACTGCTGCTCTCTACAATCATGGTAATAACCCCGCAAGAGGCGGCAGGGGATGATATGGAATCCCCGACAAGACAGCCGGTAAAGTTCTACATGTACGGCCCAGGGGACGATGGGGAGCTGAACATCACTGCCCCCACTTCGGACGAGGATGAGGAAGAGGACTGCCCACAAGGTGGAAATCTGCAAGGCTTTTCTTCTACGGTAGGCACCTGGAGAAGCGAGCCCGTCCATAAACGGACAAATTTCTCAGGGACTGTCGAGGTCTTCATCTGGGCAAAAGGAGACGTAAGAGATGTGCGGTTTACCGTTCGTGTGTCGGTAAATGGGAACAACCCCACGAACATCCAGACCAACCAGAACGATACCGAAACCGCTCCAAAGCTGTTCTATGGGAATAGAAGCGTCAACAAGAATCTCAACCCCGGGGATCGGATTGAGATTGAAATATCTTACAGCGGAGAGGAAACTACTGAATATCAGGAGCACGACTCAACGATCGTTTACGGGAGCATCGACCATCCTTCCGGGATTAAGGGGCCTCTTGACTCGATTTCTTTTGATTATACCGAGGATGATTACGAGGTCAACGATGAAAACGCAGAGGAAGATCCCGCGACCATCATCGTGACTGCAAAGATCTACGATGCCCTTGGAATAGACGACATGGTTCTCCTCGGCTTCAAGGCAGAGACCAGCAACTACAAGGGGGAGAGTTACAGCTTTAATATTACTGAGACAAGTGAAGAGGGCGGTTATGTGGTGATAGAGTGGAAATGGCAGTACGGAAACGACCATGCGCCTTCCGGAGGATATGAGCTCAATGTCACTGTGGAGGACACCAACGGGAATAAGTGGTGGAAGACCCAGGATGTCGAGATCGTTACCCAGGTTACCCCTAGATTGGATTTCGTTATCTCGGATATAGATATCACGATCGATCCCTTCCCGGTCTACAAGGAAAAGACCGGCTAC
>DAOVMN010000171.1 GCA_030630685.1 Thermoplasmata archaeon
CGTCCATTGCCACATAGCCTGTTCCCGTGTCCTTCATGGCGGAAAAGATTGCAGTTCCGGGAGCGGTGATGTCCGGTTTCAGGGCACCGTCCCCCCTTGGACCGTGGTTGGAATAGGAGGCATGGGAATCATCGTCCCTCTTCACGGTGTTGTGGTCATTACAAGCTGCCACAGCTATGGCCCCATTCGCTGCCGCGGGAGTGGGAACATTACGGGCACCATTGTTACCCATGGCCGCAACCACGACGATTCCATTTTCTGCCGCCTCGTTGACAGCAAGGGAAATCGCATCATCACCATTTGAATCCGGCCCACCTATGGACATGCTCATAACATGGATACCATCATTGGCCGGTCCGTCGTTCTCCCAGTCCGTGTCCCTGTTATCTATGCACCACTCTATGGCAGGAAGAGGAATGCCCCCTGCACCAACATCGGTCATCACCTTGACATCCACAAGGCGGGCGCCCGGTGCAATACCCGAATAACCATGGCCGGCCCCTCCTGTTCCAAGGGCGACCCCTGCACAGTGGGTGCCGTGACCGGTTAGACCACTATCACGGGGATTTACTGCTGTTCCACCCGACATCAACTCGAAGTCCCATCCTGCAATGAACTTAAAATCAAAAAGTGTCAAAAGATCGTCGTCCATGTCATCAAGTGACTCATGCCATGAATTCCAGTGGTCGTTCGCCCCGGTATCCAGAACGGCAATGTTGGTGCCTGTGCCATTGAAACCGAGTTCCTCCCAGACGTCATGATACTTGACACCATCCTCTGCCTCATTTGTGGGTCGGGCCTTTATTGCCTTTGCCGACACGTCGAGCATTGGCTTCATCTCGGGATTGATCTCCACCATACTTACGCCCTCGATGAAGCGGATGACGTCTATCTGCTCCTTAGAGACATGCCCGACAAGAAGGGCATCCACATATTTCGCCCTGTACCAGACCTTCATGTCTAAGGATTCGATGTTCTTCACGTCCTGGTCCGTGGGATGGTGGTCGTACACCACGATGATGGAAATGTCGTCGTTCGTTCTTTCATCGATAATATCGTCTATCCCATTATGATTCCTGTCCCTCGAGAACTCCTTCCAGTGGGGGGTTATGTCCAGCATATTATCCAGTCCTTCCCCCCGGGTGTTTGCCGGTATTAGAGGGACCAAAAGCAAGGTGGCGATCATCAGCGCAATGAGGATTCTATTAATCATTTTTTGCCTCCTAAATTAAGTGTGTTTATACTCGTTATACGAACTCTAAAGCCATACTCGTTATACGAACTCTAAAGCCATATAAGAACAGATTTGTGTGTGATTTTAAATGATATTTATGTCTTTGGGCAAATTCGAGTGCGATAGAATTCCCTATCCACGGAATCTCTCTTCTAAGTGCGGTTGTGAATTCCTGGGGAGGGCGGGACGAGGGATAGGATCGGTGGACGTGCCAAGAGGCATCCTTTTCCATAACTACACCCACAATAACAAGGGAATCTGCACGAAAGCCAATTGCATCATCCCCGCCAACCAGAACCACCATAACATTGAGAAGGACTTCAGGGCCTTTGCACCAACGCTATTGGACAAACCAGAAAAGGAGATCGTGCTCAACCTCGAGATGCTCGTCCGGGCCTACGACCCCTGCATCTCGTGTTCGACCCACTATCTGAAGGTGAAGTTCGTGTAGGGGAAGTTTCCTTCTTAGGCCGCACCCCGGTTTTCATAATCAAAGGATTCCTCGGGTCCCTGTTCTACCGCTTGGTCCGATTGAATTTCTTGAGGGGCAACGGGCCCCCCACCGGGAAAAGCAGGGGCGGTCTGCTGCCGGGCGTATGCCATGGGCAGGTATCCTTGCCTCAGCTTTTCCTGAGTTTCCTTTAATGCCTTTTTATACAATAAAACCCGTTGAATTATTGGTATTAAGAGGATAATACTCCCGATCACACCAAAGAACCAGAGGGAATCGGCAAACCACTGAATCATGATAATAAGGGCTAGGGTCAAAACAATGAAACCCATGAAGATACCGAGAACATGATTCCCGATTCCTTTCTTCACCATCACTCGACGACACGATGGACATACATAGACGGGAACATCGTTTCTTTCCTTGCATATATCACAGGTGTACAGAGTACCGGGCCCTAGAACATTATAAAACAAAAAATAGATGAGAGAAGTCCACAGAAGAAGTATTGCGGAAATTATGCCATAGAAGATATTGCCATCACTTATGCCGATTGCAACCAACGCCACACCACCACCAAAAATCAAGGGTATTAGCACAATAAACCATACAAAAACCAGACCGACAGAAGCATCCCCCACATCTATAAAGTTCAACAATGAACCGCATTTCAGGCATATAGTGCTGTGTTTATCGATCTTGGTTCTACATCGCGGGCATTTCATTTTCCAGCTCCATGCGGTCTATCATGTTACCGAAAGATATTCTTGAGAAGAGAAACCACACGACATAAAAAAACCTTTTGATGAATGAGCATTCCTGCCGGGCCAATCCCTTCACGAATCCGATCCCCTCAAAGTAATCGAGGGCTCGAAAAGAATGGAAGAATGCCCGCATCCTCTCATTATCATGGCCGTCCAGCCGGAGAAGATAGGGTAGGCGAGGAATTATCCGGCACACTTAGCAAAAGGCTTGGCGAATACGAGGAGGCATTGGTCAAGGGGGCAAGGAAACCGGTGCCCTCAGCAAAAGGCTTGGCGAGTACGAGGAGGCATTGGTCAAGGGGGCAAGGAAACCGGTGCCCTCAGCAAAAGGCTTGGCGAGTACGAGGAGGCATTGGTCAAGGAGGCAAGGAAACCGGTGCCCACAACCCCTGGCTCAGAGCTCCACCCTATAACTCCACTCGATCTCCTGAAGCATCAATTCTATTACCGCCTTCTGTTCCGGGAGAAGCGAAACAAGCATTCTGAGAGCCCTCGATACCGCAGCCTTCACCCCTGGATCATTCTTCACAGGAAGAAGCGGGAGGTAACCAAGATTCAATCTGCCGTCATTCAGATGAAATCGCTTGATATCACCTATGGACATGATCGAGACAGGGTCATGGATCGCCGGGGAAAGGGAAGGAATACCTGTTTCCACCGCACCATCTGTTTCTGACCCAAGGATGCCAATACCGCTCACGAGGAGGATGCGGGCAGCCCCGTCGAGAAGCTCGGGGGTGAAAACACCCATCTCCCTGGCTGGAGAGAAATGCATTCCCAACCCCTCCTCCGAAACAATCTGGGAGGAGACTATTATTCCAACAATATTTTGATCCCCTTCGCCTATCTTGACGAAATTCCCTATCGCACAATCCCGGGGAGCAGGCGGGGACTCGATCTCACCCTCCCTATAAACCGCGACAAGGTAATGAGAATGATCCCTTGAACCCACGATTTTCCCCAGAACCACGGAATCGGACATACACCAACCTCAACCGATGTAGTTCAGGTCCTTGGATCCCTTTTCCACACTCTGTTCAAGGTCCTTCAGGATGGAGGCATGGAAATCTTCGATCTGTGTGGCCTTGTCCACGAGCTTCTGGTACTCGATATCCACCTTAAGTATCTTGGTGAGTATCTGAAGTACCGCCTTGGCAGCGGCAGGATCCACAAAATACCCGGAGGTCTCGCCCATGAGGCATGTCCCATTTATGCCCCTCGTCTTCCCAAGGCCGAGCAGGAGGCCGGAAGCACCCACGATCCCGCTTCCAGGGTCTCCTCTTGAGAACTCTAGACCGTACTCGGAAAGCTCTTCCACAATAGATATATCCGTGGCAGCACCCAACACTCTCGGCTCCTGGACGATCTTACCAATGCCATACCCTCCAAGGGTGTATATCCTGTTGACACCCATTTCCTCAGCCAATTCGATAACTGCCATGGCCAGCTCGTACTGTCCCTCGGGCGTGATGCCCTGAAAGTCACCCACGAGAAAGATAATATCATGTTGCCAGGGTTTCGACGATCTCCAGAAATACAGCGAGTTGTCAACAAGCCTTACCACACTATCGTCATCAACGATGACCTGAGGCGGGAGAAACCGGGAATAGATCGTGGCAAATTTTGTTGCCTTGAGCTCGTCGACCAGGTGGTCGGCCGCAAGTTTACCCACGTTGCCCACACCTGGGAGCCCCTCGAGCAGCACGGGATTATCCAGGTCTGGATGCATTGAATATTTGATAATGATTGGTTCCATAGTTTACACCTTTGTTGTTGCACCCTAACTAATAATTGGTTAATATGTTTTCCTGTGGTGGATCAGATTCTGTGGGTTAACCTAAGGCGCAACTCAAAGGAAGGACAGGGGTGTTTCAGAATTTGCCCTTTCCTTATTTGGTACGCTACAACGCCGTCTTGAAGGTTTCATAGTTGGGTCACACAACATATTTATAGAAAGTATGAAAAATGATGCAAGGATTGTTCCTATTAAAAACAGGTGACAATAATGGACTTAAAGAGAATCGCACCACACCAAATATTTACTCTATTAATTTTGGTAGCAGTGCTTCTAATTGTGTTGCTGGCATTTGGAAACAAGGAAGGAAGTGCTGAAGAGCAACCCGTGTGGAGTTACACTACCGGAGACACTGTTAGGGCAACAGCCGTATCAGCAGATGGGAAGTATATTGCAGTTGGTTCCTATGACAACAAGGTTTATCTCTTTGAGAGGGAGAACTCGACACCCTTATGGAGTTATACTACCGGGGATGACGTCCAGAGTGTGGCCATCTCTGCCCATGGAAAGTACATTGTTGCAGGAACCGAAGAGAGCGACAGGACGGTCTACCTTTTTGGTAAGAACGGTTCAACACCAATTTGGACGTATGGAACGACAAAGGATGCCGCAGGAACCGGCGGAGTATTTTCCGTCGACATCTCTGATGACGGTGAATACATTGTTGCAGGTTCTGCCAATAATAATGTCTATTTTTTCCATAAGAATAGTTCCACACCCCAATGGACATATAACTGTGGTCGTTGTTTGTGGTCCGTATCTATCTCAGCAGATGGTGAGTATATCGCTGTGGGGGATGGTAACAAGAAGGTGCGTCTATTCGAGAAGAACAGTTCTACACCCAAATGGAGCTACACCGCTGGAGATGTTGTTGCCAGCGTCTCAATATCAGCTAATGGGACGTATATCGCTGCTGGCACTTATGGCACTTATGACAACAAGATTTACCTCTTCAAAAGGGAGGGTTCAACACCCCTCTGGAGTTTCAATGCGCAGGACAAGGTAAGAGAAGTCTCTATTTCAGCGGATGGAGAATACATTGCCGCTGGCTCTTTTGACAATAAAGTTTATCTTTTCAGCAAGGACAATTCCACACCAGTCTGGAATTACACCACGGGCGATAAAATACTGAGGACAGCCATTTCTGCAGATGGGGAGTTCATCGTCGCCGGTTCTTATGACCATAAAGTCTATTCCTTTAATAAGAGCAGTCCTGAACCTTTGTGGACTTATTCCACTGGCGATAAAGTGCTTCCTGTAGCCATCTCTGCAAATGGGAAGTACGTTTCAGCAGGCTCTTTTGACAATAAGATTTATCTTTTCGAGAATAATTTGCCACCTGCCGCATACATCGATTCAATCTTTC
>DAOVMN010000447.1 GCA_030630685.1 Thermoplasmata archaeon
CATCTGCCTCAACGCACTTGATTATGATCCCATCTATGAACTTATTGTAGTGGACCCTGAGGCCCATGTGGGTTCGGTGAGAACATCCGGCCTGGACGGTGACGAAGGGCCCGCTCCAGACAGGGACCTCGGTGATTTTATCGCCTGTGACATCGACGAATTCGGTAGAACCATCGTATCTTTCGGTCATGACGGGGACGACGGACCCAATACCAGGCAAATTCCTTGCCTTTTTGGCAGGCAGAACGAGGGTCCTTTCCTTTTTGAGAATGTAGGACCTGTTGCGGATTTCACTGTTAGGAAATCGGATCTGAAGGTAAAGGTTGATGCGTCATTGTCCGAGGATCTTAATGGTAAGGGGATCGTGAACTACACCTGGGACTGGGGTGACAACACCACCTTTTCGAAAGGTGAGACCGCTAACCATGAATATGATGGTGAAGGAACGTATAATGTCAACCTCACGGTGGTCAACGAGGACGGGATGATCATGAAAAAAAGCATCTCGATTTCCGTGGAGAAGGAGGATGAGTTCCCGGTGGCTTTGGCCGGATCGATAGGTGCAGTGGTAATCCTTTTGATCATTGGTATGATCCTCTTCATGAGGAAAAGAAGTAATGGTCCAAAAGAATTCAGGAACCATGACGATTCTGTGGCAAGGGAAGATACAGATGTACGAAAGAACCTTGATGATTCAGCAGAATGGGAAGATTCAGTAGATTGGGAAGACCAAGAGGAAAAAATGGGAAAATAAAAGAGTAGTCCAACATTGGTGGTGGATGGTGCTGGTGGGAAGTATGGGGACTATGCAGGGTAATACCAAAGCATTTTCATGATGCATAACGTTTGACGGGTAATGCGAAGTTCCGCCGAAGGGAGGAATTTGGGGAACGAAGTGAGTTTATGTCCGGGTAATGGCCTGGAGCATTACTTCACCATCACCCGCGGGTTTACACATATTTCCTCAGCGGGATCGCAAGCTCAATATTGTTCTTCTTGAAAAGTTCGGTGATGTTCATCAGCACCTCCGAGGTGGAGGCCATAAGAGAATCCGATGGCACCCAGAATCTCAGGGTAAGGTCAACGGCATAGTCCTTGACGTCCGTCATTACAACATGAATAGCCTCGCCTGGCAGGGTCTTTTCGTGCTCCTCCGCTGCCTTCTCCAGAAGCGTGAGAGCCATTTCAATGTCGTTTTCATTGGCAATCCCGACCTTTATTTCGAGCCTGCGTTTTTCTGCAGCACTATAATTTATGACCGCCTTGGTTATGAACAAGGTGTTGGGAATGTTCAGGAGAACCCCGTCACTCCTCCTGAGCGTGGTCATCCTCAGGGATATTTTTTCCACAGTCCCCGCATAATTGTCCACCTCGATGTATTCGCCGATCAGAAAAGATGGATTGAATATCATCATGATACCTGCGAATATGTTGGATGTCAGGTCCTTTATTGCCAATCCGATTATCAAGCCTATGACACCAAAGGCGGTGAGTGTAGTATAAAGTACTCCGCTTATGCCCAGGACGCTCAGGGACAGGGCAATGGCCAGGATGATGACTATGGTGTCCAGCATGTGGTCAATGGCCTTGAAGGTGCGTTTTTCAATATTGAAAGCAGCACTCCGCTCATCGGCGGCTTTCATGATACGACCAAAAAAGCGGACAAAGATGCCTGTGACAAACCATATTGCAATCATCAGGATCAATTGGTGTAACATTGATGATGAGAGATCTGGTAGGTTCATGTTTCCACGCTCTTCGCAGACTTTATATTTGTTTTGGAGGGTGGCTGAGTTTTTGATAGTGGAACTTCAAACCCAGGATCAGTACGCCACAGGAGCAGGTAAATACATTCGCTCCCATGATTATCAAGTCCCCGAGATGCCAGCCATAGAAAAACCAGAGCATGGTCCCAGCTATCCAGATGGCCATCATTCCTGCGGAAACATCTCTCAGGCGTTTCGTTTTAATCCCCTTGATGATCTGCGGAACAAATCCGGATGAGGTGAGGAGTGCTGCTGTGATTCCGATGATTGCCCAGAACATGGCGGATGATGGTTGGTTAAACTATTAGAATGTTGTTTTACTTGCCTTACATTTCACGTCTCAGTTTCCCTCGTTGCACGGCTCATAGGGATTGA
>DAOVMN010000121.1 GCA_030630685.1 Thermoplasmata archaeon
CTCGTCGTATTCTCGTTTTGGCCATGTAGCCCACATATAGGCTACAATATATAAGCCTTTCGACTGCAAGTTGTGCCTTCTATTCTGGACTTTTTCAAGAACGAAAGAATTTGTAGCCTATAAAACCCATAATGTCAAGTAATAAGGTCATCCCGGTCGAAGTAAAACTCCAGGCCCGATCTGGGAAGGTATCACGAAGCATGAGATCATTCATTGAAACGTATAAACCTGAGATGGCGTTAATAGTGAGCTACAATCACATCAAAGATAAAAGAACGATTAATGGTTGCACAGTTCATTTCATAGATATTATGGGGATGTGGAAACTCTTAGTAGGAAGGGATTTCGAAGTATAGCCGAATCAGTAGACAGTTTCAATGGGGCTGGTGGATCACCTCTTACGTAATCTACGGGGGGCCTTCCGGCCCTGTACCAGGTTATTCTGGCACTATTACGCTCGGATGTCGTCGCACTTTTCCGGGAATTCAATCCTCAGAAATAAAATAACGAGCAGCTTTTCGCAGAAAGACAGCTATCTGTTGGTTCTTGCTTTGCTGCTCAGGATAGGTGTACGAGAAGTCTTTCCAGTGTGGACGCTTGTGCCCAAGCTTGCCCTTCAAACCGGTCATGAGGGTTTCGTAATGATCGGCATCCACCTTCCGGGCGACCTGGTTGGCTGCAACGAACCAGTGAAACTCTGTCCCGGCAGCAGCACCAGACCCTTCCGGTGCTAACCTGCCCCTTCGACCTTTGGTGGCCCTGAACTCCAGTTTCCAGAGGTCCGGAGCGATTTTCTGTTCCTTCCAGATCGCGTTCTCGTAGTTCCAGAGGTGAGTACCACCTATCGGCATGCCTGAATACTTCTTTCCCTTGAATTCCTTGATATCATCATACGTCATGGTATCCCTTTTTTGCAAATTATTCGAATATGATATGCATTCGATTACTATCCAACCTTTATTAATTTTATTGATATCTAATTCTCACTCGCCCTTGAACACCGGCCTCCGCCGCTCCACCACAGATCTTAGCCCCTCGTAGGCATCCCTGGTGGAGAATATCTCTGGGAGATGGTCGAGTTCCATTTGCAGACCCTCGCCCAGATCGAGGATACCGCCTTCCTCTATGAGCTCGTTGGCAAGTTTTACGGCGATGGGGGCCTTGTAGGATATGGTCTTTGAGATATTTTTACCGAGCTCGTCCAACTCTCCCTCTCTCGATCCTGGTAGTATACTTTGAATGTTTGCATCAGAGAAATACTCTTTGATTTTCTTAAAATCCTCCGGCAGCTCGATTGCACGTTTCTCTGACTTTTTCAAAACATCCTCACTCCTGGCAATCGCGGCAATCCTGGAGTCGATATCCTCGGGGGATTCCACATATTCTATCAGACCTATGGAGGCAGCGCTCTTTGTATCAAGGATCTTGCACGTGAAGATGAGATATTTTGCCAGCTCCTTCCCGATATACCGTGTGGTTCTCTGTGTGCCGCCAAGACCAGGATATATCCCTATACCTGTTTCCGGAAAACCGATGCTCCCTTTTTCTGTAGCCACAATTGTATCGGCTGTTAGTGCTATCTCGGCACCGCCTCCCAACGCAAGGCCGTCTAACTTTGCTATGATTAGTTTCTCGGATGAGTCGATCTTCTTGAGGACCGAATGCCCGTATTTAGTGAACTCGACGATGTCTTCTATCCTGTTGTCATCGATTTTCCCGAGGAAGTATTGAATCTCAGCCCCGGCAATAAAGGCCTTTCCGGCTCCCTCCAGAATAATAGCCTTGACATCCGGATCGCTATCTGCCCTCGTGAACCGCTCGTCCAACTGGTGGATTACCTCCTCGTTTATCGCGTTCATTACCTCGGGCCTGTTAAAGATGATCCTCGCGATATCGCCATTGATCTTTAGGTCCACATAGCTTATGTGCCATTCTTCCTTGTGGTCATACTGCTGTTTTAAAATCCCGGGCATACCAAGTCCGGGATATCTTTCAACGAACTTCGCTACAATATCGTATGTGCGTTCGATACCATACCTGTTCATCATTTCAAATGGCCCAAATCTCCATCTGAGCCCTATCTTTGCACCCCTGTCGATGTCCTCGATTGTGGCCACTCCTTCCTCTACAAGCAGGCAGGCGATGGTGAAAACCGTGCCAAGGAGCCGCTCCTCCACAATCCCGGCATTTGCCGTATCGATCTCTCCCTCTGTTATCCATGGCTCACCAATCTCGAACTGCTCCTTGAGGCGACTGCCGGGTCCGTAAAAATCGCCCACCTCATTTCTCAGGCTGACGGTGGAGTGATATGCTATTGGGATGCCCGTGGCGTTCATCAGTTCGAAAGGCCCCATTCCTATATCGAATACCTTCTTAGCAGTATCGTCTATCGTGGGGATATCGACACCCTCTTTGAGAAGCCTGGTAGCCTCGTTCAGCCACGGCACGAAAAACCGGTTCACCGCAAACCCGGGTGCGTCCTTTACATTTATTGCTGTCTTGCCAATCAATCTGGAGAAGGTGCCGCCTAAAGCGATAGTCTCCTCGCTCGTATCCTTGCCTGGAATGACCTCCAAGAGACGGTTCTTTGCGGGATGGTAAAAGAAATGCAGACCAAGGAACCTGTCCTTTCGCCTCACCGCCGAGGCGAGCTCCGTGATCGAGAAGGATGACGTGTTCGAGGCAAGCACTGTTTTATTCCCACATAAGGCATCCAATCTCTTGAACAGATCCTTTTTGACACCCATGTCCTCGAATATCACCTCGATTACAAGGTCGGCGTCCTTTACCTCATCCAAGTTGGTAGTACCTCTAATCCGGCCAAGGATCTCTTCAGTCTGTTCTGGGGTGAAAATCCTGCGCTCCACGGCTTCGGATAGACTTTTCCGGATGTTCTCCATTCCCCTTTCTACAAAGCGGTCCTCCATATCCACCATTACCACCTGTATGCCCTCTTGTGCGACCTTCTGGGCGATGCCGCTCCCCATGGTTCCTGCACCGATTATGCCTATCTTATTTATGCTCATGATCTTCCCCCGTTTATTGATAATTTTCTTCATACATTGTTCCCGGCATATACAACGTTGGCGAAGACAATGTCCCGAAGCGTATATGTGTTAAAGGCTGGGATTGATATAACTTGAGCATGAAGGGGATGTATTCATCCTCTCTTTCCTGCCGGTATACGGTTTCACCATTTCCGATATTCCAGAGCTCAAATGGCCGGGCAGGCTTACCGTATATTTTAGCGGTCATTTTTCCTCCTCTATAATAGCGAGCAAATTCTGCTTTAATAAAGGCAATTCTTTTTCAACAACTCCCCAGGTAAATTCTATATCAACTCCAAAGTACCCATGGATAAGTTTGTCTCGCATACCAGCAATCTTTCTCCAAGGGATATCACTATACTTTTCTTTGAATTCTTGAGGCAGATTTTTCACAGCTTCACCAATTATTTCAAGCCTTCGTATAACCATATCTTGTAAAGGCACAGATTTTAAAAAGTCATCTTTGGTCTTCTCTTCTGTGTATTCTTCTATGTGTTTGATGCTCTCAAGTATATGCTCAAGGAATATCTTATAATTTTTCATAAAAAATCTCCTGCTCCTTTAGGATGTGATCTTTAAGCAAGGGATGGACGGACCGATAGGTCAATACATCTACTTTGCGGTTTAATACTTCTTCAAGTTCTAACTCGAGCCCTACAAGGTCAAGCAGGGTTTTGTTCTCTCTATCTTTAAACTCCACTAAAATATCAACATCACTCTCTGGTTTTTCTTCACCCCGAACAAAAGAACCGAATAGAGCCGCTTTTTTAACACCGTACTCTTGAAGGACAGGAATAATCTTCTTTTTCATTCCATAAACAGTCATTTTTCTCTAACCCTCCAACACATTTCACATCCTTTCACTCGACCCTCACCTCTAAAACCATGGCCGCAGCCGAGTCCCCGGCAGCGCAGCCGTCAAAGAGCCCATAGCCCCCCCCTTTCATCGCCAGCTCCTCGATCAGCTCGATTATCAGTCTTGCCGCGGTTGGTCCCTGTGGATGGCCATAGACGAGGGAGCAGCCAAAGTTGTTCATGTCCTTCCAGTCGATATCCATCTCCCTGCAGAAGTAGATGTCGTTTACTGCAAAAGGTGTGTGTGTCTTGGTCACCCGGACATCCGCCATGGATATTCCTGCCTGTTCCAGTGCCCTCCTGCCTGCAGGGACGATGGCCATGGCCATATACCCCTTCTTTGCCCTTCCCTCGGCATAGGACACCACCCGAACTTCGATGCCTTCATCCCTTCCCATCTTCTTTGCTCTCTCCCTCGTAGTGACTATGATGCCGCAGTTGGCATCTGCCGGGTAGGTCTGGGTTCCATAGGTGACTGTACCTTCCGGCAGCACAGGCTTGAGTTTCTGCAGCCCTTCTAAGGTAGTTGGATAGATCCCCTCGTCTCCCTTCACAGTGGCCAGAACCTTGCGTCCCCTTCTGTCCTTGACCTCGATTGGTGTGATCATGTACCTCTTCTGGAAGGCCTGATCATCCTTGAGAGCATCCTTGTACTGGGTGTTTCGCAGGAAGGTGATCTTGTCCTGCTCCTCCTTGGTGATACCTGCCTCCTTGGCCACATTCTCCGCAGTCTCTATCATCGCGTTCTTGGCGAATGGGTCATAACCAAAATTGTCCCATACCCAGCTCTCTTTATCCATCGTGGCACCGGGAGCCTGAGGGTTGGGATAGACAAGGAGCGGACCATTGGAGCAGCGGTCAGCGCATATCACGAGGATATTCTTGAATCCTCCTCTCTCTATCTCATGGGCGGCCACCTCGACACTTTTTACTCCAGTGGAGCAGGCCTGGCCGATCATTGGGCCGGTAATGTATTCTGCTCCGATCATACCGGCGAGCCATGGTGTTCCATAGAAGTTGTGTGTTTGCGGGATGGTGATCCCGAGTATGAGCTCGTCGAATTCCTTTGGAGATATCGCCTTCTCCTCAAGGAACCCTTTGGAAATCTCTGCTGCGAATTTGATGGCATGGAGATTCTGAAAGCTTCCCTGCCACCTGCAGAACGGCGTACTCCAGTAGCCGCCATAGGGTATGTAAGCCTCTTTGAAAACCATTTAATGCACCTCTTTGTTCTTATTTACCAGACTTTTTATCTCTTCATTCAATACAGGTACGAGCTCGAAGAGGTCCCCGACAATGCCGTAATCTGCGATATCGAAGATCGGCGCCTCGGGATCCTTGTTTATAGCCACTATGGTATCGGACCCCTTCATTCCTACCTGATGCTGGATCTTACCAGAAATTCCACATGCGATATAAAGCTTGGGGGCAACGGTTTTTCCCGTCTGGCCCACCTGGTCCGATCTTGGTCTCCAGCCGGCATCCACCGCCGCCCTCGATGCCCCCACAGCCCCTCCGAGGGTATCGGCCAGTTCATCTAAGATCCGGAAATCTTCCGCAGAGCCCATCCCTCTTCCGCCTGAGACTATGATGTCCACTTCCTCGAGGCTCTTGGCACCCGTTTCCACGGTTCTGACGATATCTTTTATCACGACCCTCATGTCCTTGGCTTTAATCTCGACCGGTACGGTTATTATTTCCGCTTTCCTGGAATAATCGGGCTCGTGCGTTTTCATGACATTTGGCCGGACAGTGGCCATCTGCGGGCGCACATTCGGGCAGATGATGTCTGCCATGATATTCCCGCCAAAGGCTGGCCTGGATTGGAGAAGTAGGCCATCCTTGATCGATAGACCGGTACAATCCGCTGTCAGGCCCAAACCCACGGTTGCAGCAACCCTGGGTGCGAGGTCTCTACCTACATGCGTCGCGGGGAAAAGCACGATACTCGGCCTATACTTTAATATCAGGCCTGTCAATATCATAGAATAGGTTTGCGTGTGGTATTCCCGGAGTTTGTCATCCTCTGCCAGATAGATCACATCCGCACCGTAGGCGGCAAGCTCGTTGCAATGTTCCCTGGCCTTATCCCCAAGGAGAACCGCCCCCACGTTCTCTCCAAGGGTATCTGCGAGCTCACGTGCCTTGCTTGCAAGCTCAAGGCTGACCTTTTTTATCCCCTCACCGTGAAGCTCCACGAAGGTCCAAACGCCCTTGTACTCGGAAAGGTCCTCTGCCCTCTGCTCTGGCCTTTTCAGCTCTATCGCCTCGAATTTGCAGGAATCCACACAGGCTCCACAGAGTGTGCAGTTCGGCCCGATCTCGGCTTTCTTGTCCTTCACGATTATCGCACCGAACGGACATGCCTTTACACATAAACCGCAGCCCGTGCATTTCTCAAGAATGATTTTTATTGTCAACTTATGTCACCTCTGAAATTCTTTTAGGGTTCTATAATCTCCTTCTGCCTTGACCATCCATTCGTTAACCAGCTCTTCGCTCATATAATACTCTCCCTTCACTTAAAATCCTTTGAATAAAATAGTCGTCCATTGTGAGCCAAATAATACAATCTTTTCAGGATGAGGATTTTCAACTATTTTTGTTACAACATCCGATATCATAGATTCCGTAATTCGGGGTGGTTTTATCTTTTGGAGATACATCTTTATTCTCCTTTTTTAGTGCGGTTGTGGCGAGAACCCCACGGCCCTTGAGGCCGGGGATGAATCGCCACTTTTTTTAACCAGTAATGCCGTTGCTAATTGATAGCTTTGGGAAGGCAATGCGGCCCTCCCAATTTTTCGCGCGGCATACTGCC
>DAOVMN010000136.1 GCA_030630685.1 Thermoplasmata archaeon
ACCTCGAGGCAGGGGAGACGGTCATCGTGACCATGAAGGTAACGATATACGACTGGAATTGGTATATAGATGTGCCTTGGAATGACCAGTGGTATGAGGACCCGGATGACGTGGTCCAGGGAAAGGAGAAGAATACCGAGAACACGAATCCAAGCGAAGGCGTGAAAAAGAACAGCTATGTGATCACCCTTGTGGCAAAATCCAGAAGAGCCCCAGAGGTGAGTGCCGAAGCGAAGACCATTACCCACATCTACGACGAGACCATACAGGAGGGCATCAGATACAGGAAGATATCCGGCGTGTTCAATGCCAACAACAGAATTGTGAGTAAAGAGATCCTTGAGCAGGGATTCGAGATCCTTCCGCTTGTGATCGAGTCCGGGAAGATCGAGATCAAGGTAAGGGCGAACTTCTCGGAAGGACGCCTGGTCGTGCTGAACCTCGATGCCTCGAATCTCAGAGAAATAGGCGATTTCGACGTGCTTTTCGATGGGCTGAAGATCGACAGGATGGATGCCGAAAGGATCATCAATTACACAGGAGAAAAAGCAAGATACGCACTCCTCAAGCCGGATAACGGTATCCAACTGCTGGTCTACATCCCGCACTTCTCAGAGCACATCATCTCGATCCAGTCAAAAGCAGATGTCAAGGAAAAAGAGTTCAGCGGCCCGGTGCTCGCGGTCTGTGTTGTGCTGGGCATGGTTCTCGGGGTCATCGGCTTGGGCTATCTTCAACAAAAAGAGGAAGCACGGAAGAAGGAGTTCAAGCTAAAGCTGCACGAGACCGGTAGAAGCGGATTCCTTACCCCCATCACCAAGGAACAAGAAAAAGGTACAGGAAAGGCGGATGAACTGGAAAGCCTGTTGAACGAGAGCCTCTTCTTCGAGAAAAAGAAGTAAAGGCCTCGTCTTTTTTTATTTTTCATGTTGGCGGTTTTTCCGACCGTCGGCACCTCTTTTTTTGTTTTCACAGCCCCAACTCTCCACACATTCCCCTCGTTTCCCTATCTCCTGAAACAACTTTCACAAACAACCTTTAAATAAAATCTGAAGAATGTGGTGCAGATCTCAAATACGCTTTGAGGAGGAAAAACGATGGGACTTTTCAAAAAAGGGAAATCGGCACCTGAAGAAAAACAGCAGACCATTGCTGACATTGCAGATGGGGAGTATCCCGATGCCCCCCTCGATATATCGGATCTGGATATCGATACCGTGATAAAGAGATTCCAACTCGTGGTTGTGGACTGCTGGGCCCCCTGGTGCGGCCCATGCAATATGATCCATCCGATTATCAATGACCTGGCTGTTAAGCATAAAGGTAAGATCGTATTCGGGAAGCTCAACACGGATTCGAGCCAGGCCACGGCCATAAAATATGGAATAATGAGCATCCCTACACTTATGGTCTTCAAGAACGGGGAGCTGGCAGACCGGATCGTTGGTGCCATGCCCAAACCCATGCTTGAACAAAAGATCACCAGGCACCTTTAATATCCTTCTTCAAGCCACTCGGACTATGAGAACGTGATGAAATGTATGGGAACTCATCGACCATCGAAATTAATGGCAAACATTACAGCAAATCCAACCTGTGCATGCTCCTGGGCCTCGGGGATCCTATTTCTTTGAAGGATTATCTGAAGAAGAACAAGATATCCAAGGATATCCTGAACATAGCGCTGGTCATGGACAACTCCTCCCGATTGCCTGTAATGATCAAGCAGATATATCACATCCCGCGTGAAGGCAACGAGGAGGTGAGGCTCGCCCTTGTCAGGGCCCAGATAGATGCCGCTCTAAGGATGAACGAAAATCTTCAAAAATACATGACGCAAAGATACGTGGCCGAGACCATAGAAAAGCTCATATTCGGAGAGCTTCTCCTTGACGGGAAGGCCAAAAAAGATGCGAGAAAAAAGAAAGGGAGTAATAATGAAGATGTGAATAAAGGCATCGGGAAGAAGAAACCTGGAAAGAATTAGGGAGGAGACAATATTGCCGGAGAATAGATTTGATCTGGTGATAATCGGAGCGGGTGCGGCAGGTCTGGCGTCCGCCATCTATGGTGTCAGAGCCGGATTGAAGACCGTGGTGCTCGAGGGACGTGGTGTAGGCGGGCAGGCCGGAGAGGCGGCCGAGATTGAGAACTATCCCGGCTTCCCGAGGATCAATGGGATGGAACTGGTCATGAAGTTCAGGGAACATGCGGAGGAGTACACCAGGATACTTGAAGGGAAGGACGTGGTTTCCATAGAACCTGTGGAGAGGATCGAGGGCGTTCATTTCCGGGCAAGGGATTCGGATGATGGGAAATACCTTGTTGGTGCTGTCCTCCTATCAACCGGAGCTAAGCATCGCAGGCTTGGAGTGAAAGGGGAAGCAGAGCTCTCCGGGAAGGGAGTCTCCTACTGTGCCACCTGTGACGGCTTCTTTTTCAAGGACAAGAAGGTGTTTCTGATCGGAGGCGGCAACACAGCCCTTATGGATGCCGTATACCTAAAGGAGATCGGTGTGGATGTCACAATTGTCCACCGTAGGAATGAATTCAGAGGGGCGAAGGTCTATCAGAAGAAGGTCCGGGAGATGGGCATACCGGTTATCTGGGATTCGGTGGTAAAGGAGATCAAGGGGGAGAGATTGCTCGAGTCGATCCTGCTGAAAAATGTCAGGACCGGAGAGATTACCGAACATCAGGCAAGCGGGGTGTTCGCTGCCATCGGTGTTGTGCCGAACAACAAGCTTGCTCTGGAATTAGGATGCGAGATCGACAAGCACGGCTTTGTGAAAACCGATAGGAAGCAGCGCACCAATATTCCCTATGTCTATGCTGCCGGGGATGTGACTGGCGGGCTTCAGCAGATCGTGGTGGCGACAGGCGAGGGTGCGGTCGCAGCCATGACGGCATTCGAGGACCTGATCCATCCGTACTGGGCAGAGTGAATTTGTGGAACAAAATCCCACAGCAAAGGAGAAGGCCAGCGGTGCTGATATCTTGGATATTGACCAGCGTCCTTTCAGAAAACTATTTATCCCCTGTTCACTTTGCAGCCTTTGATGTTGGAACACATCCAGGAGGCTGGCATGGCCTTCCTTTCTGACGACTGTGCAGGCTCGGAAATGAACCTCCGAGGACCAGTCAACGCCCCTGAGGATGGGCACTCTGGAGATTTATTTGCTTATTGTCCTTTTTCTGCCTTTCCCCATGCTTTCCTCCCTTAGCATCTCAAATATTCTGGCATGGTCAAATCCCGCTTCCTTTGCAATCGCTTCCCGGGCCTTTCTAACTTCCTCCACAATCGGGTCCTTTTTCATGTGTTCATCTCTCTTTTTGCTCCATCTGTGGGTTCTCTGAATATCCCTCTATCTCTTCTTCTACCATTGATTCCTCTGCCTCGGCCCTATCTTTCTCGCCTTCAGGTTCGCCCATCCCTGTCTCCTCGGTGACTTCCGAAACCTCGGCCTTCTCTTCCCCGCCCCTTTGTTCTCCTGCCTCTTCTTCCAGCATTGCTTTCTCCGGGTCTGTCGTTTCTTCTCCCTCTTCAGGTTCCTTTGTCTCTTCCTCTTCTGTCTCTTCCGAAACCTCGGCCTTCTCTTCCCCACCCCTTTGTTCTCCTGCCTCTTCTTCTGTTATTGCTTTCTCCGGGCCTGTCGTTTCTTCTCCCTCTTCAGATTCCTTTGGCTCTTCCTCCTCTGTCTTTTCCGTAACCTCGACCTTCTCTTCCTCTGCCTCCGGTTCTCCTTTCTCCTCCTCTGGTTCAGCCACCTCTTCTTTTTCCTTTTCTTCAGGTTTTTTCATCAACTCTTTTGGCTTCCTGACCTGTTTCACCCAAAGGAAGGCTATGATTCCCGCTATCAGCATGATAGCCACCGCAATTCCTCCAACGACGACCCAGTTGATCTTTTTTTCTGTCGGCTTTTCCTCTATCTCAATAGTGGCCTCCTCCCCCACCACCTTATCTATACCGTCGTATACCTCGAACCGGTAGGTGTGGTTGCCAGGGGTAAGGTTAACACGGGTTTCGTAATAGACCGTTGACAGGTAATCCCGGGCATGGCCTGTGGCATTCAATTCAAAGGGTTTCCCGTCGATGATGAGCTTCACCCACTTCGGTGGGTCGTTATCGATGTCACGATAGCCCATCCTGAATTTATATTCATTTTCCTCGATCATTTCGGCAGATGCATCGAGTATCTCCGGCGGGGTATTGACCACCACGGGACCGCGGTGGATGGAAGTATCGCCCATGGCATCGGCCATGCCGTCGGTTGCACTGAACACAAAGGTGTGATGGTTTCCGCGCAATCGGGTAACTCCCACAACCTCGAATATCTCTCCACTTGCATAATCGGGCAATGCACCATCCCTGCGTGTGAGCGCATATTTTTTGCCGTCAATTGTCACGGATATCTCTGCAGGTGCATCGTCTTCCTCATCCCTATACAGAACGGAATATGTGAACTGTGTCGATTTCGTACCCATCGTGGGCACGACCTTGCCATCACTCAGTTCAGGCGGATTATTCTCGGAAAGGTTCACAACATAGGGCCCGAGGTAGAGTTCGGTGCTCGAAATATCATCGCCGTCGGAGGCGGTGAAAAAGAAGTTGTGGGAGGTGGTGTTCAGGGCGGTAGTCTCGAAGGCGTACACCACACCCGATCTGAGATCCTCTGGCTGGGGTTCGGCATGGGATTTTGGTGTCATGTTATGCTCGTTGCCATCGATGAGCACCTTTATGAATGCTGGTGACTCCCCATCCGGGTCGGTATAGGTTGTGATGAACTCGAATATTGTTCCCTCCTCCCCTGCCCCGGGATCGACACCGCTGTTCGACAGGCTCGGGGCCTGGTTTGTCACCTCGAAAGTGTGGGTCATGACACCCGAGGTGCCGTCATTTTTCACCACAGCGCGAATGATATGAAGACCGCTTTCCACCGGGGCATCGATGATTGTCTCAAGCAGTACCGTATCGTTGGTGGAGACGTTCCACTCGTGCACGAGCTCATCGTCGAGATATAACTCGACCACGCTGTGGTTTGCCCATGCTGCCTCCGCCGCTACCTTGACGGGTTCCCCTTTCTTATGTGCCGATTTGTCGGTGCAGAGGGAGAGGAGCACCCCGCCCCCAATGACATCGAAGCACTGTGTCCCGCCCCGCACAAGTATTGTATCATACTCATCGCCGCGGCCAATGGTGCGCATGCCTTCGTCCCTGTGGTGGGCAAAGATCGCATAGATCAACCTGAATGTGCCCGTGAAGTTCGAATCCAACCTGTGGGTGAGCACCAGTTTGTTCTCCCCCTCGACCAGCTCGATATCAAAGGTTTCGACCTCGTAGTTCTCCTCGGGATCGACGATCCAGAGCTCGATATGCCCCGAAAAATTGGTATTTGCTATCACCAGGAGCTCCACTGTGATGTTGTCCCCTGGATTGAAGGTCCTCTGGTTCAGGTTCGCAGATAGGATGTCTGCAGAATACCCTATTACCTCAAAGGCTTGGGAGTAGGAATGGTTCCTGAACCGGTAGAACACACGATAGCTGCCGGATGTGAGCGCTGGCACCGTGAAGTTGTAGTTAGAGGGAGCGAATATCTCCTCCTCCAAGAAGAATGCCGGGGCAGTTATGTTCAACACGCCCGACCCGAGGGGATCGACGCTGATGTTGACTGTGTCCCCGATGTTGTACACCTGCTTGTCGAGAATGAGGCCGATATCGTCGGCCCTGACATTGACATATATGGAACTGATGTGCAGTGCGGTGCCGGGATGCAGGATGACATTGTAGGTTATCTTCTTCTGCCCGGGAGACTCGATGGGAATCTCGAATTCGAGGCTGTTGGTTGCGGCGAGAACAAAATCCTTTCTCTCCTCCCGGCCATTGACCTTGACGCGCACAGTCATGTTCTCACCGCCAGCCGGCTTGTTGTTGGTGATGTTGATGAATAATCTCGCTGTATCGTCCACCACATACACGGCCTTGTCAAGGCTTGCCCGGACATCGAAATCGAGCCCTTCGACATTCACCGGGTAGGTGTATTCCTTTCCGGCCAGGTTCACTGTCATGGTGTAATTGCCGTCCCTCAGATCCCCTGGTATCGTGAGGTTGAACCAGAAGGTCGCATTCCCTCCAACATCGATCCCGGATATATTGGAATCATCGATGATCCCGGGTATACACACGAACACCGTCGCATTACCCGTTCTATCCCCGATGTTTGTGACCTCGAGGGCAAGGGTGTAGTTTCTGCCGATCCTGTAATCGAGACCCGTGGGTACGACAAGGGAAAACACCGCTCCTTTCACGGTTAGTGTGGTGTTGTGAACGAGCAC
>DAOVMN010000138.1 GCA_030630685.1 Thermoplasmata archaeon
CCTTCCACTCTACGAGAAAAGGGGGACCCTTCAGGACAATCCGTTCAGCATCCTGGATGTGAAAGGGGTTGGTAGGCTGATGATGATAACAGTGGAATGGGGGAGAAAGACCAAACCCGATCTCAAGATCGGCATCTGCGGCGAGCACGGCGGCGAACCCAGGTCTATTGATTTCTGTCATTCCATTGGACTGGACTATGTGTCCTGCTCTCCATTCCGCGTTCCGGTGGCGAGACTGGCCGCTGCCCGGGCCGCGCTCAGAAGGAAGAGGATGGATTAAAATAAGAGGAATACATTCTGAAAACGGAATCCATGAATGAGACCAAGGAACTGAGAGAAGGCATCGAGGCACTTGTTAAAAAATACCAGCAGCTCTCGGGAAAGGGCAGATCTGTCCTAAAGGATGTGAACGAGGCCGATGTCAGGGCGGATTTCATCGACCCTTTATTCGGACTTCTTGGCTGGAATGTGAAGGATCCTGAGGTTTACAATAGAGAAAGATACATCCGTGAGTCAGGGTTTGTGGACATTGCCATACTTGATAAAGGGAGGCCGGTTATCTTTATCGAGGCAAAACGCTTTGGCAAGGTGCCCTCTGTCCACGAGAGGAAAGGGGATTGGACCATCGAGGAGAGGCAGATCCTAAACTATGCTGCAAATGCCAATATAAAATGGGCAATTCTTACAAACTTCGACAAATTCCGGGTGTTCAATGCCTTTAACGGGCTTACTGTTCTGAATATAGAGGCCTATTGGGAATACAAAGATAGAATCGAGGATTTATTATACCTTACCCCGGAGTCTGTCCAATCGGGACGGATCAACAATCTCGAGAAGAGGGAAGAAAGAGAGGATATCGATTACGGTTTCCTTGAGATCATGAATCAATGGAGGAAGAGATTAGCCCAGGATATCTATGATAGAAATCGCACCTCCAATCTTCTGAAAAAAGGTGAAGAGGCGGACATGGAGCTATTGAAAGGTGCGGTTCAAAGGGTGCTGGACAGAATAATCATTGTGAGGTTTGCGGAGGACAGATTGATCCTGGATAATCCAGACCAGCTACGATCATTGAACGAATCCTGGAAGATGACCAGGGACTACACCTCCGTTGTGGACATGGTGAACAACTTCTTCAGAGGATTCGACCGGATACACAACAGCCAGATTTTCAAAACAGGGCACGTCTGTGAACAACTCGATATCTCCGAGGAGGTGCTCAGCGAAATCCTCGAAGAGAGCTACAAGGTAAACTTCAGAAAGTTCGATTTCGATATCCTTGGTAATACATACGAAACCTACCTGGGCAGCTCACTTTATCTGAAGGAGGACGACTCCTTAGGATTGAGGCCCGCCAGGGAGACCCGAAAGAAGAGCGGGATCTATTACACCCCATCCTACGTTGTAGATTACATTGTCAAAAATACCGTGGGAGAGGTGCTGAAAAGCAAAACTCCGGAAGAGGTCGAAAAAATCAGGGTGCTCGACCCCGCCTGCGGCTCGGGCTCTTTCCTGATCAAGGCCTACGACTACTTTGAGGATTTTTACAAAAAGGAGAACGAGGGAATAAGAAAGGAAAAGGAGGAGAAGATCAGGGAGTACCTGAAAGCAAAAGGGAATCAGTTGAGCCTGGATATGGAGGCCTTAAATTATGGAGAGCATACCGGCTTTGAGAGAGAGATACTCAGGAATAATATCTTTGGGGTTGATCTGGACCCGCAGGCTGCCGAGATTGCCTCTATCAATCTGATGCTTAAGGCATTGAGAAAGAGAGAGAGGCTTCCATTGATTTTAGAGGAGAATATTAAGATCGGGAATTCCTTGATCTCCGGGAGCAGGGAGAAGTTAGAAGAATATTTTGGTGAGGACTGGGAAGAGAAGAGGCCGTTCAACTGGGAAGAGGAATTTTTACAGGCCTTTGATGAGGGGTTACCAGAGGGGGGGAGGGGGTTCGATGTGGTGATCGGGAATCCGCCCTGGGTTTTTACTAGGGGAGAACATTTTTCAGATCTTGAAAAGAAATATTTTGATAATTATTTAACGGATAGGAGTATAATACAAATAAAAAAAGGCAAAAATATACAATCAGGGAAGCTTAACCTATATTCTTTATTCATATTAAGAGCGATAGATTTAATAAAAAACAATGCTGTTTTTGGTTTTATCATACCTAATAACATCTTAAGAACAACAACATACGATATTGTAAGAAAATATATTTTAGATAATTGCAGGATATTATATATTGTCGATTTAAGTACTGGTGTATTTGAGGGTGTTACGGCCTCCTCAGTAATCTTTATATTCAAAAAAGAACTAGATATAAATAAGAGGGATGAGAATGAAGTAAAAATAATTACAGATGTTTCTAATTTAGCCGAGGGAAAATATACAAAGCACACTATAAAGCAGAAATATTTTTACGATAACACAAGTTTTACGTTTAATATCTTTTCAGATTCCAGATCTATCAAATTAAGCAAAAAAATCGAGGCTGAGAGTGAAAAACTTGGTAACTTATGCAAGTATATTATCGAAGGGATAGTTGGCTCTTTAAAAAAAGATGTTTCTGATGAAAAAATAAATAGCTTATATAAACCATTTTTAGTCGGTAAAGATATCAAAAGATATAAAATTGATTATAAAGGAAAATATATCTGTTATGATAGAAATAAGTTGCATCGTCCAAGACCAAAAGAAGTATTTTTATCAAGAAAAATATTGATACAAAGAATTAGTGGGGGGAGTCACCCCCTTGTTGCCGCCCTTGATGAAGATGAATATTACACCTTTGCCTCAATGAACAACCTTGTGCTGAAAGATGATTTAAGATATGATATAAAATACATTTTAGCAATAATTAATTCTAAGTTAATAAACTGGTATTACTCAACAAATTTTTCAAATAAATCAGAACTAACTGTTAATATTTCAAAAACATTTTTAGAACAATTACCAATCAAACAAATTTCAGAATCTCAGCAAGAACCCTTCATCGAACTCGCCGATAAAATGCTCACCCTCAACAAACAACTCCACAGAATCAACACCAACTTCGACAGATATGTGAACCTCCACCCAAGAATAAAGGACACAACCCTCAAACTTTACATAGATCGCCTCCCAGTGAATGATAAAACGGTCCTGAACAATGCCAATAAAATCCGGGAGAAGGTTGTAAAACTTGAGGTTCTGGAAGAGGGGGAGTGGCTCAAATTCGTGATAACATACCGGCAAAAGAAAAAAGAAAACAAAACAAAGGAGACAACCATCAACGCCATGAGATGCAGGTTCGAGGACAGGTGCATCAGGAAATTTATACTCTACAGCATCAGGGAATACACCACTCCAGGGAAACTGCGGGGGGGCACAATCTACGACCAACTACTCAGGATAAGACTCCCTGCATTTTATGACAACTGGGAAGAAAATCTGAAAGGGATCCATGAATTAATGGAACCTTTTATCAAAGCGGTGGAGGAAAAGGAACTAATCCGAAAGGAAATCGACGAAACAGACAAAGAGATCGATACATTAGTTTACAAGCTCTACGGCCTCACACAGAAAGAGATTAAGGTCGTAGAGGAATCAGTGAAGTGAAATAAATCCGTGTAAATCCGTCTGAATTCGCCTTATCAGGCTTTCAGCATAACCGGAACTCGGACAAGTCCTCATTCCTTGACGACCATAGGTCATCTGGAGCGAAAACAAGTTTTCACTTGCCATCCGTGTTCTATCGTCCCATCAGCATTTCAGCCATCACAGCCCCATCATGAACTCCTTCCCCTTAAGCGAGGACTCGTAGTCAGGACTCCAGAATGCAGGTGCCTCGATACCCCATCTCCTCCAACCGCCCGATAACCCACAGGAAGTCAATGGCCCCATCGCCGGGGGTGATGTGTTCGTCCCCCTTCCCAACATTATCGTGCAGATGAACATTCCCGGATCTTTCCACGACCTAATTATGGATGCTGCCAATTCTTGTCGAAAACCGATCGAAAAACCACAAATAATCCCATCAAATCACAACGATTAATAGTCAGGAACAACTCGCATATCACATGAATTCCAACACCGGAGAAACCGAGGCCAACAGTGGATACGATGCCGACAGTATCCAGGTCCTGGAGGGGCTTCAGGCGGTGCGTAAACGACCAAGCATGTATATCGGAAGCACGGATGAACGTGGGCTCCATCATCTGATCTATGAAGTGGTGGACAACAGCATAGACGAGGCCATGGCCGGATACTGCAACAGGATAGAGGTTACCATCCATAAAGATAACAGTGTCAGCGTCTGGGATAATGGAAGAGGCATACCTGTGGACACTCACCCGAAATACGGCAAGCCTGCGCTGGAGATCGTCATGACGCTGCTTCATGCCGGAGGAAAATTCGACAAGGACAGCTACAAGGTATCCGGGGGTCTTCACGGTGTGGGTGTAAGCGTTGTCAATGCCCTTTCAGAATCCATGGAGGTCGATGTAAGGAGAAACGGGAAGCTCTACCAGCAAAGGTATTCCCGCGGGGTGCCCGATTATCCGGTCAGGGTTGTTGGGGAGGCGGAGGACATGGGTACCAAGGTTACCTTTCACCCGGACCCCGAGATATTCGATCATATCAGCTTTCACCATGATGTCATTCTCTCCAGGCTGCGTGAGCTTGCCTTCCTGAATGCAGGCCTCACTATCGTCTTCCGGGACGAGCTGCAGGAGGGGCAGGATGATGCCGAGGCCTACGAAAAGCTATTCCACTACGAGGGCGGGATCGTAGAATTCGTGAAGCACATCAACAAGAACCGCACCCCGATCCATGCGGATACCATCTATTTTCAGAAAGAGAAGGAAGGCGTCAGTGTCGAACTGGCCATGCAGTACACCCAGAGCTATGTGGAGACAATCTTTCCATTCGCCAATAACATCCACACGCATGAAGGGGGCACCCATTTGATCGGATTCAAGTCCGCACTGACCAGGGTGGTGAACGATTACGCTCGAACCAATAAGCTGCTCAAGGAGAAGGATACTTCCCTGAGAGGAGAGGATGTCAGGGAGGGGCTTACCGCGGTTTTGAGCGTGAGGGTACCGGACCCACAGTTCGAAGGCCAGACCAAGACCCGCCTCGGCAACAGCGAGATAAAGGGACTGGTGGAATCCCTGGTCGGCGAGAGGCTGAAACAGTTCTTCGAGGAGAACCCGAAGACCGCGGAGAGCATCATCGGGAAGGTGGTCCAGGCCATGATGGCAAGGGAGGCCGCTCGAAAGGCACGGGAACTCACACGCAGAAAAGGGTTCCTCGAGGGTTCATCACTGCCCGGGAAGCTTGCGGATTGCTCGGAGCGTGACCCGGCAAAATCGGAGATATTTCTTGTGGAGGGGGATTCCGCCGGTGGAAGTGCTAAGCAGGGAAGGGACCGCTCCTTTCAGGCCATCCTTCCATTGAGGGGGAAGATCCTGAATGTGGAGAAGGCAAGGATGGACAGGATGCTGAGGAATGAGGAGATCCGCACCTTAATCACCGCCTTCGGCACAGGGATAGGAGAGGATTTCGATATCTCCAAGGCACGTTACCACCGCCTGATCATCATGACGGATGCGGACGTTGACGGAGCGCATATCCGCACTCTGCTGCTAACTTTCCTGTTCAGGTACATGAAGCCTCTTATCGAACACGGGTATGTGTATATTGCCGTACCCCCGCTCTATCTCATAAGGAAGGGGAAGGAAAAGGTCTATGCTTTTACGGAAAAGGAGAAGGACTGGATCGTAGAGGAGATGGGAAGTGGTGTGGTGATCCAGAGATACAAGGGCCTCGGGGAGATGAATCCCGAGCAGCTCTGGGAGACCACCATGAATCTGGAGACCAGGACTGTGGTTCAGGTGACGATCGAGGATGCGGTGTATGCGGATGAGCTTTTTACCACACTCATGGGGGAGAAGGTGGCACCGAGAAGGGAGTTCATCCAGACACATGCCAAGGAGGTCACCAACCTGGATATCTGAGGGTAAAGCGAGAGAGCGAAAGTGATGGAATGAGACTGTTTAGAGTCGGATTGTTGTTTGTCTTTGCGTGTGCACTATTGGTATTGGTACTAACTGCGGGAAGTGATGGGGCAGAAGGGAAAACCTGGTATGTGGACGATGGTGGTGGGGCGAATTATACGAGTATACAGGAGGCGATCGATGCGGCAGAGGAGGGGGATACGATCAGGGTGTGGGAAGGTACTTATAAAGAGAATGTGGTGGTGA
>DAOVMN010000465.1 GCA_030630685.1 Thermoplasmata archaeon
AACAGTCACGTTATCAAGGGGGTTGTTTGTGCTGTCCTTAATTTTCGTATTGTAAGAGCTTTGTCTCAATATGTAGTTGTCATACCAGTTTCCTCCGCCACAGGCCGAGTAATTAATCTTGCTTTCATTTATATCTGAGTCTATGGCAATCAGGTAGTGGCCGGTCCCCATCCTTACATCATAGTAGTTGTTGATTCCGTAGTATTCCCTCACCTTGCCGTGGGTGTAACAAATCCTTATTCCTGCAGTTGAATCCTGGAGCCTTATTAATTTGAGCACTTCCTCTGGTTCCCCGCTCATCTCCATGGCGTACCTGTTGCTGACGGCCTGATGGTCGTACATCGTTGTGTTTTTTGGGACATAAAATATCGGGCCCGTACCATCGCTCTTGTCGCTCAGGGCAGCGTGGCCCTGGAGCGTGAACCTGTTTACGTCCACTGTTACGGTGCTCTTCCCTCCCTTTTCACTGCTCGAGTCGCAAGAAGTTCCGTTGTCGTAAATCGAACTCGGGGAACCGGCGTCCAGGTTGGCCCTGTTCGTGTTGGTCCGGAAGCTGGTGTAGATTGATGAATAGAAATATCCATATGCCCCTGGTCTACCATCATCTGTACAGGATGTTGTGAGCCTGTCACGAAAACAGAATGCCGCCTGATCGCAGATGTCGTTTGCAGCGTCAACGTATGCCTGTATTGTTGAGCCTTGTTGCGGTCCGGCTTCGGTCAAATTGCCAAACCTAAAATGTCCCATTTCTTCAATCTGGAAAAAGACATCATTATCATTAGGCCCGCCTATATTCACAACCTCATTTTCAGAGACGAGCCAAGTGTGATATGTGGCAGTGGTTTGGCTCGAGTTTCTTCCCACGTATAAATCCACAAGAAACATCCACATGTTCGTATCTGTGGGGTTGAACAGGTCTGTGCTGGCACCCTTGCTGTCTGAGCATCTTGGTGAGCCCATGGTGTCGCATATATCCGCTATTGTGCAAACTGCTGAGGATGTACAACATGTATTATCACTTAGCACATAAATATTTACCCCGTTAACGTTAGTTATACAGTTGGGTTTTGCTGTATTGTGTGCAGTATCGGTTTCCTCACCAAAGATGAATTGGAGGGTGTGGTGACGTTCCAACAAAACCTTGTTTATGATTCGGGCCTCTTCATCACAGTTCCAGAAAGGGTAGTAGAGGCCGCCCTCACGGAGATCTGGCGTCAATTCCTTGTCTCCACAAAAGAGGCCGAGAAATTCGAGTTCATCCTGAGAGTTCCCCAAATAGTTTATTACAAGGTCGTTCTCCCCCCTCGTCAAGAACCTTACTGTCCAGTTTTCTCCCTCTTTGGGGGATGGACGCTGGTTTATTACAAGAAGGTTTTTAGAATTTCTTTCTGTCTCGTTTTTAATCACAAACCCATTTACGCTCAGTCTTCTGTTAACAGAATCTTTAGGTAATTTGATTATGGTGTTATTGAAGTTTGTTTCCCTTTCAATGCCAAAAAAATCACTGGAGAAATCGGCTCCCTCCTCGACAATAAAGTTGTTGCTTGCCTTTCTCTCAAGAACCTTGAATTGAGAGTTTAATAGCCTAACGCTGCTTCCTTTTTTTGCTAAAAATGCGGTGCTGTAATTTCCTTCATTTTCTGGTGGGACGTTGGATATAATCCAACCGCCCAAGCCGGGGGTTTTGCCTTCGTATTTACCCATCTGGAAATTTGCTTTATCCTCTATTGTCCAGGGTTTTCTGATGTCAATAAATTCGAGTTCTGAAGAAAACCAGGTTTCGTTGTTGCCATCCCCAATAACGACGTTCGAATAAACAACAAAATAGTTGTTGTATTTCCTTGTTCTGTTCCAACCATTCATCGCGTCTTCGTTGTAAATGTCACCCATGGTGCAGGGGTTTTCTTTTGTACATTTCACTCCATTG
>DAOVMN010000028.1 GCA_030630685.1 Thermoplasmata archaeon
CAAAATGTGAAATCGAAAGTTTTATTAACTAGATATGATCTTAAAGATAGTCAGGGCGAGGCAAGGGCTCAAGGCCCTCGTTCCCAGAAACGAACCGTCAAGATAAAAAGAAAAGGAGGTAATAACTATGTTAATATTATTTAAAGGCGAACTAAAAGGTATAACTCCGCTGACACCTAAGCAGTTCTTTGAACTTGCAACAAGGCAGGTCGAAACCCTTAGCAGATACAAGCAGCAGGGAAAAATCTTGGCAGGAGGTATAATAGCTGGTAGAAAGGGAAGCTATGCCATCTTCGATGTAGATTCAACTGAGGAACTCCAAGGATTAATAGCTCAAACACCGCTGTTTCCTTTCATGGAGGTTGAGCTTTCCGTTATGCCTATAAATCTGAACAAAGGAGATTGAAAAAATGAATAATACAATATTTGAACCCACATTACTATCGGGCATTAAATTAAAGAATAAAATAATCCGTTCGGCAACACACGAAGGAATGGCAGATGAAAAAGGCTTTCCGACCGAAAACCTGAAAAACCTCTATATCCGATTAGCGAAGGGAGAAGTAGGAGCAATAATTACCGGGTATGCAGGCATTCAGGCAGACGGAAAAAGTTGCTTGTTTGCTATGTTGATGATTGATAACGATGCTAGTATCCCGGCATACAGGGAGATCACGAATGCCGTTCATGAATATAGCACTCCGATAATAATGCAGATAGCTCATTGCGGAAGGCAAACCCGCTCAAAAACAACAGGTTTACAAACTGTTGCACCTTCGGCAATACGCGATGGATTTTATAGTGAAGATATACCGAAAGAATTGTCTGAAAATGATATAAATGAAATTATTGACAATTTCGTTTCAGCTATTATCCGAGTGAAACAAGCAGGATTCGACGGGGTTCAGCTTCTTTTAGCACACGGCTATTTGCTAGCCGAATTTTTGTCCTCTTACTCAAACAACCGAAAAGATCATTGGGGCGGTTCAACCGAAAATAAATACCGAATTATCAGTGAGATTTTCAAGAGAGCCAAAGAACAGGTTGGTAATTATCCGATTTTAGTAAAAATGAATGCTCACGACGGACGTAAAAACGGAATGAAAATTGAAGAAGCAGTTCGAATAGCTCAAATGCTGGAAAAATCCGGTTGTGCGGCAATTGAAGTTTCCGGCGGGATTATGGAAGATGGTCTATATATTATGCGAGGAGAAAAACTACCTGCAGATGCAGCAATGGGATATAACTTCAAATATAAAAATCTTCCAAGGCTTGTCAAGACAATTGCAAAACCTATTCTCAAGAGATTTATGAAACAGCCGAAACCGCTGTTGAAATTCAATCTTGACTCGGCAATTCAAATAAAAAAGGCTATTAATATTCCTGTTATAGTCGTCGGTGGGATAAATAATATTGATGACATTAATCATATTATCGAAAATCAGAACATAGATTATGTTTCAATGTGTCGCCCGTTTATTATCGAACCGAATATTGTAAGCAAATTCCACAAAGGAACACAGACCAAATCAAAATGCATAATGTGTAATTATTGTGCAATAATATGTGAGGAAAAACCATTGAAATGTTATTATGGGAAATTGCCATAAATAAAAAAGGCATAACAAAGCAATCCAGCGGACTTAAACTGCCGCCTAACAGCGCCGGTTAATGCCGCTGATTTTTATGTTATACGCAACCTGCTTTCAGAACGATATATAATATCTTGAAGGAGGTCAGTGGAAGGCAAGTAAAGGGCTCAAGGCACAATTTGGTAAGTGGTTAATGGTCCCCCAATCACGAGCAGGAGGTTCACAGATCATCTGTGTCCTAGTTAAACGCGGGGGTGCCCTTGCCCTTCGGGACATGCTCACTTCGTTCGGGACTTCGCAAGCACGCCAGCCGTTATTCGTGACACTGTAAATGGGCATTCGAATATTGAATTGTGTGTTTCGTTTGAGAAGTGTTTGTAATTCGGAATGACGCCTTACGGAGCAATATCTTTAAATATTACCCAGTATACTGATTATGCGTGGTGTGAACCATGGACAATGAGACGGCAGCCGAGCATTTCATACCGATCAGTCAGAGGGAACTACTCTCCCATCTTATCGAAGACGGACGCTTTTCCGGCCAAGATAAAAATAACTTCAAGCGGTTCTATGAGATATTGAAAAGTCTGTTCCATTTCGAGTTCCAGGCCCGGGCTGACGAGCTCAAGGAAACCTACCACATCTTCGACCCCGATCCATCCACCCCTCCACCTGCCGGGATGGGGATCGACCAAGAAGAGGCCATGAAGAGATTCGAGACAGCCTTCACCAGCCTTATGGAACGGGCGAACTTCAAGCCATTGTCCAAGGAGGAGTTCGATGATGCATTGGAACGGGAAACCCCGCTTGCGGTGAATGTGGAGATTAACCTGAATGAATACAGCCTTCTCCATCTCTACTCCCGCGGAAAGAAGAGGATGAGCGAATTAGTTCCATTCCTTTTCATATTCAGGAAGAAGACAGAATTAGAGGTGTACGACAGATTGGTGCTTGAGGTGAAATTCGTCCAAGGCAGGAGAAAAAGGAGAAGAAAAAAGACCACACTGGGCATGAAGGTTGATAAGGAAAAGATATACCTGAAATACTTCAAGAACGTCCCTGTGGCCGATATCGAGATGATATTCCCTGACCCAAGGATCCGAATGAGCAGGATCGACAAGCTCAGGATCACCATGCCCATCCTCATCGGCTTCGCACTTTTAGGTGCAAAGATTTCCGCGGTCCTTGGAGGGGAGACCTCACAGAACGTGCTCATCGCCGTGGGTATCGGTCTTGGTGGGTATGTGATCAAGAGCCTGATCTCCTACAGGAATACGGTGATAAAATACATCAAGAACCTCACGCAGGGGCTGTATTTCAAGAACCTGGACAACAATTCCGGTGTCTTTCACGCGGTTATTGGAGAGGCGGAGGAGGAGGAAGTAAAGGAGGCGGTGCTGGCGTATTATTTCCTGCTGACCTTTGGCGGGATGAACAATGAAACGCTGGATAAGATCGTGGAGGAATGGTTCAGGGGGCGGTTGAACATCGAGCTCGACTTCGAGGTGGAGGATGCCCTGAAAAAACTGGAGCGATTGGGGCTTGCCAAAAAAGGGGAGAATAGTATCTATCAGGCGATTCCGCTCCCTCAGGCTTTACAACGACTCGATTACCTGTGGGACAACTATTTCGATTTCAGCACCCCCGAAGAAATGGAGACCAGTAAGGATCTTGCTATTTTAAATGCTAATAATTAAATACAAGATTCGGAGATGGATGCCCCTTACTATTATGACTGTAAGAAATACCGCCACCATGTGATCAAATGTGGTCGGCTTAATCTGGAAGTGATTCTGTATGGCACTCTGGCAGGGTAGATCAAATCGAAAGATTACCGGAGGCAGATACCGCCCGATTCGCAAGAAGCTGAAGCGGGAGATCGGCCGTGAGAAGCAGTACACCGGCATCGGTAAACGACGGGTGAAGCGAGTCCGAACCAGGGGAGATAATCTCAAGGCAAAACTCCTGTCCGATCAAATCGCCAATGTGACGGACCCGAAGACCCATGAGTCAGTACGCACAAGGGTCGTGTCAGTGGTGGAGAACCCCTCGAATCCCAACTACGTGCGAAGGAACATCGTCACCAAGGGTGCGATCGTGCAGACCGATGCAGGTTATGCAAGGATCACTTCACGACCCGGACAGGTGGGCATCCTGAATGCCGTGCTTGTCCCCTACACCCCGCCCCTGTCAAAGAAGAAGGGGAAAAGGAGTGGAAAGTGAACCGAAGGTTCGCCAGATTTCCCCCAGGGCGTGATGCACGACGTGCTGAGCGCCGGTTGAGTCCAAAGGGCTCGACAAGGTGTGCAAACTTGTTTGCACTCTGAACGAGCCTGAAAGGCTCGTAGAGGCTTTTGCCAAAGGCAAAAGGGCTGGAAGAAGGCAACCTCAACATGAGATAATCACGAGGAAAAAGGATGGTAGAGAAGCACGACAGGATCTGGGCGCTGTATCCGGAATATTTTGACTCTGGGGTGACACACCAGAGAGGAAGAAGGGTGAAGAAGGAACTCGCACTACCTTCACCTACCCTTGATGAACTTCATGAATGTGCCAGGATCCTCAACCTGTCCCCTGTAAAAGAACCGAATGCCGCATACCCCGGATTCTGGTGGAAAAAACGGGGACGCCTTTTAGTACGCAAGAAATATCCGAAATCCGTTGTCATAAGGAGGATCGCGGAACAGCTTGTCGAGCTTCGAAGAACCAGGGGTATGCCGGATCAAGGTGCTGAGGGGTCCAAGAAGGACCAGGCCGTGAAAAAGCTCCAGCACAAAGACAGGAAAAGGGACTGGAAAGCCCATAGAAAGAGCAAGAAGGGCAAGAAAGTGAAAAGGAGAAGGTGACATGCAAAAACTATATATGGGGATTGGGAAAGATAACTCTGTAACCGGAGGGGCAATATCATGATAAAACCCATTCATGCTCTCAACGAGAGCCTCAATTCACGGGTGATAGTCGAACTCAGGAACAACATCCAGTACCGCGGTGTGCTGGACGGCTATGACCCCCACATGAACCTCGTACTGAAGAACACCGAAGAATTTATGGACGGCGAACAGAAGCGCAAGCTCAACCTGGCGATAATCAGAGGGGACAATGTCATCTACATCTCACCGCCCTGATCACAGAACAGGAGGATGGACTGAATGAAAGGCACACCTTCTTATGGAAAGAGGAACAAGAAGACACATATCACCTGCAGACGCTGCGGAAAGCATGCCTATCATGCACGGAAAGGGGTATGCGCAAGCTGCGGGTTCGGCGCTACCTCCCGCAGGCGGACCTATCGCTGGGCAAAGAACCGGTAGAGCAAAGTTAAACGATATCGGCCCATCCTCGGTTAATCCGATATCCGGTATATAACCGGAAAGAGGCTTTCCAATGTGCGGAATAATCGGAATCGTAAATTCACCAACCGTCCAGTTTGATATCTACAACGGCCTTCTCACCCTGCAGCACAGGGGCCAGGAATCAGCGGGAATCCTGACCACGGATGGCAGGGATGTCTTTATCCACCGGGGGGCGGGTCTCGTCAAGGATATCTATAACGCCGAGATCCTGCATACCTTTAAAGGCACCAGTGGAATCGGCCAGGTGAGATATCCCACTGTTGGAAGCGGCGCAAAACGTGAGGACCGTTCATGGGAGGAGAACATAAAGATCATCCAAAGGAACGCCCAGCCCTCCTATGACCACACCCCCGGGATCGCCACGGTGCACAACGGGAATATCGTGAACTACTGGCCGCTCAGGGACGAACTCCGGAAGCTGCACAGGTATCCACACTCGGATGGGGATGTGGACATCATCAACAAGGTCTTTGCCTGTGTATTAGAGGAGAAGTCCGAGGAATGGAACATCACACCCGAGGTGATCTTCGATTCCCTGCGGAAAGTGATGACCGAGAAGCTCAAGGGGAGCTATTCCGCCATCTCGGTGCTCCAGGAGGTCGGGATGATCGCCTACCGCGATCCTCACGGCATACGTCCGTTTATGATAGGAGAAAAGGAAGTACAGATCGGGAACAAGAGAGGGAAATCCTACGGCTTCGCCTCCGAGACCGTTGCATTGGATGCCCTTGGTTACAAGAAGGTAAGGGATATCCTTCCAGGGGAGGTCATCTACATCCCAAAGGGCGGAGAACCCATCTCAAAGGTGGTGGTGAGCGACCAGGGACCTGCACACTGCTTTTTCGAATGGATCTATTTCTCTCGCCCAAGCTCGAGCATCGAGAACAAGAATGTGTATGTGGTAAGGCTGAATCTTGGGAGGGAACTCGCCAAGATCATCGAGGAGAAAGGGATCGAGGTGGACATTGTTACCCCGGTACCGGATACCTCCCGCCCGACCGCATTGAACCTTGCGCGGAAGCTCGGGAAGCCCTATATCGAGATATTCGATAAGAACAGGTATTCCCAGAGGAGCTTTATCCTTCCCACCCCGGAAGCAAGAAAGGCAGAGATCAAACTCAAGCTCACTCCGATCATCTATGAGATACGGAAGCAAAGGATCCTTGTTGTGGATGACAGTATCGTCCGCGGGCCAACCTCGAAAAAGGTAGCGGAGATCCTGAGGGAAAGCGGGGCAGAGGAGGTTCATTTTGCCATTGCCTGTCCGCCCATCACGAATCGATGCTATCTCGGCATAGACATGGTATCGGAAAGTGAGCTCATAGCAGGCAGGTTCCACAGGAATGTGGAAAGAATCAGGAAGGAGATCGGGGCTGATTCCCTTACCTATCTCCCAATCGAAAATATGAGGGATTCCATCGGGATCGGGGATAACCTGTGTACCGGATGCCTGACCGGTAGATACCCTATCGCGGTTTCAGAAAAGGAGAAACTTCTTTTCGAGAAATGCAGATTCGAGGATATGGGGCAGACCTTCATCGATGGGTATTAGAGATTCCAATATTCCTTCTGAACCCTGAAAGTGTCCTCCACATCCCTTCTGCCGTATGCCTTTGTATCCCTCTTCTCATCGAACGTGAGCGGGATATCTTTCCCTCTTGCTAAGGCAACGATCCCCCCAACAGTCTCGGAAAGTGCAGGAATATCGTATCCGCCTTCGAGCATGAAGGCAACCCCACCATCGGTTAGCTCTTCTGCAAGGCTAAAAATATGCCCCGCTGCCCTTACATACCCGGGAGTGGAAAGGGAAAGGGATGCCAATGGATCCCGATAATGGGCATCCCCTCCAATGCTCACAAGGAGAAGCTCGGGCCTGAAATCCCGCACAATTGGAATAATAATCTTCTCAAAAGCCTTCTCAAAGGTTGAATCCCCACTCCCGCCGCTGAGCGGTATGTTCACTGTAAAACCATCCCCCTCGCCCTTTCCAACCTCGTTGACAGCGCCGGTTCCCGGGAAGATCCCCCATTGATGGGTCGAGATGTAGAGGATATCCGGACTCGAATAAAAAGCGTCATGTGTCCCGTTCCCGTGATGCACATCATAATCTATGATCGCGGTCCTCTTCCCAAGTAGGGAGGTAGCGATGGCGATGCTGTTGAAGTAGCAGAATCCCATGGCGCGATTCCGTGTGGCGTGATGCCCGGGCGGTCTCACCAATGCGAACGCCTTTCCGCCTTTTAAAGCGATCTGAGCAGCTTTTATTGCCCCTCCTGCTGCCTTCAGAGCAATATCAAAGGTCTCATGATGAACATAGGTGTCCATATCGTACGGTCCCTCTCCGAAGTCCCGGATGGTCCCGATGTGATCCATGGAGTGGATACGTGCAAGGTCCTCGACAGTGGCCGAGGTTGGGGTAACCACGTTCTCCCATAACCCGTTCTTCTCAAGGAAATTCCTTATCCCCCGGAGCCTCTCAGGCGATTCCGGGTGCCATCGATTCTGCTCGTGCTTTAGATAGATGGGATCGTAGATGAGATACATGTGGTAGAGGAAGTGAAAATGGTTTATGTGCTTTTCCTTGGAGGAATATTTAAATATCACCAATAGGAAGTGGGCATTATGGTAAAAGCATTTGCAGAAAGAATCCTAATTCAGGATGCAGATACCAGTCCCAAAATAAAAAATGGAGGCAATCAAAGAAAAAAGAGAGTGGTAGGTATGAAGTCGTCAAAAGAATATCTGAAAAAATTGTCCACGATTGCAGTAATCATTTTGCTTTGTGGAATTTCAATACTCTCTGTTTATGAAACGTCCCCAAAGGGAAACGATGTGGCTGTGGAAGAACTAGAAATAACGGAATCGAATCTTGTAGAAATAGGAACACGTGGTGGAGAACCAACGCGTGGAGACACTGACTCAGACGGTGATGGAATACCTGACGATGAGGACATACTGGACAATGGAGATGCGGTTCTCATTTTTTCAATTGATTACATTGAGCTGGATGGCTCTGCGGATGTTTGGAGTGAAGGAGATCCTTACTTTGAAATATGGATAGATCTTGATAATGATTGGGAAGTGGATGATGAGGATGGAGAAAGATGGACCTCACCGATGTTCGAGGATACGGATAAGATTTCTGATGAAGGTTTCGATGACGGGGGTATTCTTTGGCATGGGTTAGACATTCCAGACAATATGTCTTGGGTATACATGGAAATATATGCACTTGACGACGACAATGATGGAGATTATGAGATAATAGATATCTCCAGTGATGAAGACGAATTCAGATTGAAATTGGTTTATGAATTCAATGAGGATGGACCCCTTTCCGATTCTTATTCTGATGATGGAAGCAATGATGGGAATAATGAGCTTGATGCTGCTATTGAAATCTCTATTCACATAATTAAGGGGACTTCAATAGAGGAAGTGACGCCTACCTCATTCGAATTATCTGTGAAAGAAGGCGAATCCATTCATTTTGAAGTTGAGCGTATAAATCTACCGCCTCCTTGTATCACAATTGATCAAGTGTATTATGACTGGCTTTTTGCATTTCCTGAGGATTTAGAAAATTGGTATACATTAATCAATGAACCTGAGAGATTTAACGATAATTATGACCTCTTTGCTCAGTATGGCTCAGAAGGCGAATATTATATTGCGTGTATTGTTTATACCTTTGTTGAGGGACATGATTGTTATTTTTGGGATTATAGGGTATGGGATCTTACGGTTGTCCACAACAATACTACGCCTGTTGCTGACATCACTGTGGACCATGAGAATATCAACCAATTCGATAGTATTGCCTTTTCAGGGTGGCTATCCTCCGACCTTGATGGAGATTCTCTTAGCTACCACTGGGATTTTGGAGACGGTACTACAGCCGAGGAAATGGATGTTACACACACCTTTATCAATCCTGGAGATTATGAGGTCAAACTGACAGTTACCGATGATGAAAATGCTTCCAATACAACCTCTGTTCATATAACTGTGAATCCTTTGGACCTTTCTGGAGCAGAATACTGGGACACCCTGGGGGACGGGGCGGTATTTACCCTGGTAACCGATTATAACTCCACCGCCCAGACCCGTGCCTCAAAGAGCGTTAACATACCGCTGGTCTGGGGCTACTCCCTTAGTGTTTCTGCTTCCTTTGTTTCTGAGACTACGGTTTATCACTATGGAAATGTTACCTACGAGTGTTTAATCGATGAAACAAAGAACTCGGTTAGGATAGATACTGAGTTGATCGAAAAGGATGATTATTACGAAGTATATTATCGCCCCTATTTTGAATTCAATATCTCAATAGTGAACAAATACGGAGAATGGGACACTCTCTGGTCAACCGAGGCACCTGTCCCCATCGAATCCAACGTGGAAGGGCTGGATGCCGACGGGGAACCCTTCCTCTCCATCCCTGTATTTGGTATGGGTGAGATTGACATTTACACCTGGGACTTGCCAAAGAAGATTTATGAATCTCCAGAGCCTCTTATGAACCATACGGGGACCCTTGACTTGGAAACGGAACCTATCACAGTTGTGGATGTAGACCTTCTAAAGTTTCTTGAAGCTGTAACAAGTTTCTTTCCTGTAGTAAAATTTGGCATAAAGATTCTCAATTATTTTGTGAATCTCTTTCTTCAGGGTAATCTAAATGTGGATGTAGCCATTGAAGATAGCATCGGACTTTTAACAAGGACAACAGGTATTTTAGAAGGTGATGATGAACTACTCTTGTACGATTTCTCGTTACCACGCCAGAGCCAAACAGTATTAGGCTTGAGCACCGAGACCAAGATGTACGGAATAATGAACACAAAAGTGGATAGTTCAATCTCAACGTCCTTAGACCTTTACTTTAATCTGACAGATTCCGGTCAGTCTATCTACGGACTATGGGTCTCCATGAATGAAAAGGGTTTTATTGCTGGGATATTCGACGCTGTAACTAATTTCTTTTCACTATGTTCTTTGCCAAAAGAGGATTATTCCTTCCGTAAAACCCTTTGGGAATCTGGGGAAGTGCTTCCAATGGAGAGCCAAGAGCTTTATTTTTCGGACTATCTATCCTATTCTCATAACTTCGTTAACGAAGCCCCTGTGATTACACTTACTTCACCGGAAGATGGAGCAATTAATGAACCCTTAGATACCATTTTAACCTGGGATGGAACAGATGGAGATGATGATGCCTTAACTTATTCTGTTTATCTGGGAGCCGGTTCCGCAAACAATATGATTTTAGTTGCAGATAATATTACAACTGAAAGCTTTAATCCTACCCTAAATAATGGCACCACTTACCTCTGGAAAGTAAGCGTGAATGATGGTTTTGAAACGGTTACATCTGAGACTCGGTCATTTACTACGGGTGTTGGGAAAGAAAATGGACCTAAGGAAAAGGATGGCGATTCCCCAGGATTCGAGATAATCAGTTTGTTGGCCGCATTGTGCATTGTGCCTGTGATCAAAAAAGGGAAGAAGAGATAAATATTGGGGAGAAACAAGATTCCAGCCTATAGTTAATTCTGGACCCGCTCAAATGAACAACCAAGAGGTTGATGGCTAAACCCCACAAATCCCCTTAGCTCAAGCCCCTCCTGTACCTTCCTCCATTAGTTTAATAATCAGGCATGCCTTAATGCGTATTTAATCCTTCCTTTTCGAACTGGAGGAACACCTGAAACAGATTTTATTAATTTCGCATCTGCGAAAATCCGCCGCATCCGTGGAATCCGTGGTCTATTCCATCCGACCATCAACCAAGCCTCAATCGAACCCGTACCTGTACATCTTGATCTCCGATCTCTTCTTTTCAAGAAAACTGTACACCGACGAATGCTCCGCACCGTTGAGTATCATCTCCACTGCTGTCCTGGCGAACTGGACATTGAGGTCCTGGCCAATCAGACCGACCGAGTGCCCATAGATCGAAACATAGGCCTCGGAGGTCTCCTCGATTATTCGCCGGGTCTTCCCGTCTTTTCCAATCAACCTACCGCGCATCCTATTGATCGCATTCTTGCTTTTTCCAACAAAATCCCGGATATCGATGAGCTCGAAATAGTAATCGTCCTCGAAGAGCACGAAGGCGTGTTCGGGTGAGAAGCCCCGGCCTATGGCACGGATGATGTTCCCTAACTTCAATCCCATGAGAGGGTCCTCCGGGTTCTTCAGGTCCACCTCGACCTCCCCGTTCTCGGAGTCCACGCTGATCCTGGCACCGGAGCGTCTTTCCAGGGTATTCCGTATGGTGCCATCGTGGCCGATCACCACGGCAACCCTGTCCTTCGGGATCTTGTAACTTTCCGTTTCCATTCCTCCAAGAGGTGCATGGATTTCTTTTGCCTATTAAAAGATTTGATGCTTTTGAAGCGAACACTTCCTTACACCGGAGAATGACTTGGAGTTCATCGGGATACTGACGCTCTTCGTGGTCCTTTTTTTAGTACTCTTCTATAGAGAGTTCATTTTCGTTTCCTTTAATCTTGAGGGGGCAAAAGCCACCGGGACTCATACCACATTCTACAACCACCTGTTCTTCCTCCTCAGCGGGATCTTCACGGTCATGATCCTGGAAGGGGTTGGTGCCATCCCGGTATCGCTATGCTCGTGGGTCTGAGGGGTTGTAGGTTGGGGGGAAGGTGTCGGGATTTGACCTGGGAGCATGATTTCCTCTGGTTGGCCCGTGATTTTTTCATTTGACAACCCTTTCTGGTAAAAAATTCCAATAAAAGATATATAGTCGGTATCACCTCAATCTGTTATGGCTGGAAAAAGAATCTCCACAGGCCGAAGAATCAACCAAAAGGGAAAAAAGAGCAAATGTGCCGAAACGGTCAGAGCAGAAACATACAAGGTTATTTCTGAGAATCCTGGCATTTCTTTCAGCGAAATCGAATCCAAGGTAAAGAGAGGAAACGGAACAGTAAGCTATCATCTTTACGTTTTACAACGTGGTAAAAAGATAGTGTCAAGAGTCTCCGGGCGAAGGAAGCTTTATTGG